>JANOPP010000713.1:0-5063 GCA_031421915.1 Myxococcales bacterium
GCGCGTATAGATCGCGTAGACGCGAATCGTGAGCTTGTCGTCGCTGCGCTCGGGCCGTCCGAGTAGCAGCGACGTTGCCGTTTTGACGAGCCCCGTCTCGAGCTTCGCCATGCTCGCCTCGACGTCGGCGGCCGGACCTCCGAGCGTCAGCTCGCATTGATCGGTGCGGCAGTCGACACTGCTGACCGTGGTCACCTTGAGCGTGCGGAGGCGGTCTTTCAGATCTTCCTCCGTCGCCTCGGCCCAGTCGTTGTCGCGCGTCTGCGCGGCGAACACGTCGCGATGCGACGGCTTCTCGGACGGGACAACGCCGCCATCGGGGAGCGCCGGTCGGGGTGTGTCGAACGCGTTGGCGTCACTGCTTCCGCCACCGCTCCCGCTGTCGCTCCCAGCGGCCAGGGCGGGTCCCTCGGGGGCGAAGATCGCGGCCTTGCCGGAGCCAGACCCCGAGCCAACCGTGAGGGTCCCCGATCCCCCCGTGGTGGCGGCCGGATCGGAGGTCCGGCGCACCGCGAACCACGTGATTCCTCCGGCGATCGCTAGGATCCCGACGACGATCGGCAGGCGCGAAGCCATGGGGGCGCAGCCTAGCACTTGATGCTACGACGTGCGCCGTGGCTATATGAGCGCGCCGTGAACGACCGCCGTACTCGCTCGCGCGTCATCGGACTGCTGCTGCTCCTCGGCGGCTTCGGAGTCGTGATTCTCGGGCTCGTCCTCTGGTCGGATGACTCGAAGGGATCGGGCGCCGGCGGCGGACTCACGGGCCTGGCGCACGCGATCGGCATGGTGCTGATGCTGATCGGTGCGGCGCTCTGCGTGCTCGGAGCCGTGCTGATCAGCCGGCGGTCGTTGCCCGGGACCGAGCCGGCCGGGAGCCTCTCTGCCGGGTCCCGACCTCGCGTCGAGGTGGTCAACCGTGCCGACGGCGGCATCGCCTACTGGATCGCCAAGCTCTACGGCTTCGCGCTGCTCGTGGTGATCACGGCGATCGGCCTGAGCGGCTTTCTCGTCTACGGCTACTTCTCGCTCAACGCGCCGCCGGTGCCGGATCTCTCGCGCTACGCCAGGGTCGCGCCGTCCGTGTCGCGCATGTTCGCCGCCGACGGCACGCTGATGGGAGAGTTCGCGAAGGAATGGCGCCAGCTCGTCCCGTTCGAGAGCATCCCGAAGAACCTCGTCAACGCGTTCCTCGCCGTCGAGGATCACGACTTCTACGCGCACCGCGGCCTGTACTTCAAGGGCATCGCACGCGCGGTCTGGGCCAATATCACCGCGCGCGACTTCGCCCAGGGCGGCTCGACGATCACGCAGCAGGTGGCCAAGCAGTTCCTCGGCGGCGAGAAGTCGCTGTCACGCAAGGGCAAGGAGGCCGTCGTCGCGCGTCGCCTCGAGGCGATGTACTCGAAGAACGCGATCCTCTCGGTCTACCTCAATCACATCTACCTCGGCGCCGGTGCGTGGGGCGTCGGTGCCGCGGCGCAGCGCTACTTCCAGAAGAACCTCGACCAGCTCACGCTCGCGGAGTCCGCGCTGATCGCCGGTCTCGCCAAGGCACCCACGGCGTACTCACCGATCCACCGCCCCAAGCTCGCGATCGATCGCCGCAACATCGTCCTCGACAAGATGGCGGGCTACGGCCTGGCCACCGCCGAGCAAGTCGCGGCCGCGAAGGCCGAGCCGATCAAGCTCGACCTCTACAAGGAGGTCTTCCCCGATCGCATGCCGTACTACGCGGAGTGGGTCCGCGGGTACGTCAACAAGACGTACGGCGAGGACGCGATCGCGGCGCAGGGCCTCAAGATCGAGACAGCCGCCGAACCGACGTGGGAGGCGATGGCATACGAGAACACCGACTACGGCGCGCACAACCAGGACAAGCGCCAGGGCTGGCGCGGTCCCGAGTGGCGCCTCGACGGCGACGCGCGCGCGAAGTTCATCGAGCGTCAGAAGACCCTCTACGGCTCCGCGCCGCTCGTCCCGAAGAAGCGCTACCTCGCGCTGGTCGAGAAGGTCACCGGCGACAAGGCCATCGTCATCGTCGGCGATCGCAAGCTCGAGCTCCCCGCGCGCAACCTCCGCTGGGCGGCGAAGTGGGAGGCCGGCAACGCCGAGAACGATCGCACCGTCGAGAGCGCGAATTCCGTCCTCAAGGTCGGCGACGTGATCTGGGTCTCGCGCGAGATCCGCTCACGCACGAAGTACCGCGAGTGGCACCTGCCCGACACCAAGAACCCCGCGTGGAAGGTCGGCGAGGACGAGCACGAGTGGGACGAGGCGCATCCCGATACCGTCCAGCTCGAGCAGGTCCCGCACCCGCAGACCGCGATCTTCACCGCCGATCACCACAGCGCCTACGTCGTCACCATGACCGGCGGCTACGACTTCGACCGCTCGGTGTGGAACCGCATCACGCAGGCGAAGCGCCAGCCCGGCTCGACGTACAAGCCGATCTACTACGCGCTCGGCCTCGACCAGGGCTACGGCTTCGACACCGTCCTCAACGACGTGCCCCCGAAGATCATCGACCCCGTCACCGGCGAGGAGTGGACCGTCGAGAACCTCGGCGGCACACTCGACGGTGACGTCACGCTCGAGTACGCGCTCGTGTTCTCCAAGAACATCCCATCGGTCGATCTGTTCAAGCGCCTCGGCGCCAACAACGTCGAGGACTGGGCGCGCCGCCTCGGCTTCTCCACGAAGATCTTCGCGGACGACGCGCTCGCGCTCGGCGCCTCGGCTTCCAAGCCCGACGAGATGGCGCGCGCGTTCACGCTATTCGCGCGCAACGGAAAATGGTGGCCGCGCGAGGCCGGCAAGGAGAAGAACTGGATCTACGTGCGCCGGATCCTCGATCGCGATGGCAACACCGTCGAGGACAACACCCTGGCCGACGATCCCCAGCTCGCCGCGAGCGACCGTTTCGATCGGATCGCGAAGCTGTCCGGCATCGAGGCGCCGCAGGCGATCCCGGCGCGCACCGCCTACCTGATGTCCCGCCTCCTCGCGCACGAGGTCATCTACGGCTTCGCGAACGTCCTGCGCGCGACGCAGATCAAGGCCGCGGGCAAGACCGGCACGTCGAGCGACACGCATGACACGCTGTTCATCGCGTACACGTCAAAGTTCACGACGCTGACGTGGATGGGCGACGACCACAAGGTTCGCGCGCTCGGCAAGTTCGACGCGGCGTACATGACGGTGGTGCCGCTGTGGTCGCGCTACATGTTCGAGGCTGCGCGGAACTATCCGAACCCCGAGATCCCGTGGAGTGTGCCGCCGGGCGTGAAGCCCAACGATCGCGGCGATCACAGCAAGGGCACCAAGGGCCCGCAGATGGATCTGATCTTCCGGGCGTTCAAGAAGGACGCCGCCCCCGACGACGACCGTCCGCCCGTCTAGAGGTGGGTGACGAGGCCGCTCGTCACGATCGTCCGACCCGCCTGGCGCTGCTCGATCTCGGTGAGGCCTGCGCACAGCGCGCGGCGGCTCGCCTCGGGTGCGTGGCCCTTGTCGACCATCACGATCGCCCCACCGTCGCGCACGACGCGCGCCCACTCGCGGAGCGTCGCGTCCCACTGATCGTCCTCGGTGACATCGACGCCGATCACCGCGGCGAGCGAGCCGGCCTCGAGGGACGTCGTATCGGCGAGGGTGGACGGGAGCTTCTTGGCTGCACGGGCCGAGACACCGATGGCGATGACCTCGCGCTGCGCGCCGAGGGCCGACGCGAGCTTGGCGTTCCCGATCACGACGACGGCGCCGTCGGCATGGGCCGACGCCAGCGCCTCGGTGATCGCGGTCACCGCCGGGGTGACGAACAGCCCGTCGAGCATGGCCGCGACGCTACCACGTGGTGTGATCGCGCATGTACTCGCAGCGCGGCGCCTCGATGTGCGGCGTGATCCAGCTGACGCCGAGCAGCTGATCGAGGAGGAACCGGAAGTTCCCGTAGGTGACGACGAAGAAGTCCATCTTGCGCTTCTTGATGCCGCCGCCCGTGTCGTCGGCGCGAACGCAGCCGTCGTGGATCGACCCATCGGGGAGCTGCATGCCGTCGAACTCCGGAATGTACATCGGCTCGCCGATCGCGATCACGCGCGGGTCGACGGCGACCGACTTGAACGGGATCAGCGGACGCTGTCCCGCACCGCGGCCGAACGGATGCTCGGCGATGTCGAGCTGCTCGAAGCAGGTGCCATAGCCGTAGCGGCACGCGCCTTTGTAGTTCACGACGCGGCCATCCATCATCAGGCCAGAGCCCTCCATGCGGAGCGACCACGCGAACCGCTCGCGGACGCGGCCAAAGAACATGCCGTCCTGCGTGTAGAGCTCGACCCACGTGTGGTCGGGGACCTTCGCGTTGCGCCCGCTCTTGGGGACGGTCGACGTCCGCGCCTCCTGGTAGTCCTCTTCGAGAGCGAGCCAGTAGAACCGCAGGGCCCACCGGCTGTCCTCGACGAGGGGATAGCCGCAGCACAGCTTGTTCTTCCCGCGGAGGTTCGCCTTGTGCTGGAGCGGGACGTCCTCCTTGGCGAGCTTGCTCGTGTCCCCGGCGGTGGCCGGTACCGCAAGCGCGGCGACGACGAGGAGGGCTAGCCCGCGCACGCCCTGATCGTACGTCACGCGGTACAACCCGTCCATGTGGTTGCACCGGCTCGCGGACGCGGACGCCTCGTGCGGTGGTAAGGCCGTCGGGCTCGCCCGCCTGATCGCGGCCGGACTGCCGGTGCCCGAGGGCTTCGTGATCGACGAGCGAGCCTTCCGCCACCTGGTCGGGGATCTCGATCCGGCGAGCGATGCGATCGGACACGCGCTCGCCGCAGCGGAGGAGAGGATCCGGACAGCCGAGCTCCCGGCAGAGCTGGTGCTCGAGGTCGAGACGCGAGCGGCAGCGCTCGGGATGCTCGCAGTGCGCTCGTCGGCGACGATCGAGGACGGCGAGGCGGGGGCGGCAGCAGGCGTGTTCTCGTCGAGAACGGCCGTTCCCTCGGCCGACGTGTGGGCCGCGATCCGCGCGGTGTGGACGAGTGCACTGACGCCACTCGCGGTGACCTACGCGC
>JANOPP010000714.1:0-11757 GCA_031421915.1 Myxococcales bacterium
ATCGATCGCAGATCGCTGTCCGACATCCTGATCGTTGGCCCCAAGGGCCTCGAGCAGACCCGGCGCTCGGCGTTCCTCGCCACGGCCGGCACGATGCGGCTCGACGAAGGCGAGGCCGGCAAACGCGGCCCCGATCGCGGCGACCCTGGCTCACCGAGCGATCGCGCCGCCCCGCCAGAGCTCGCGCGCGAGCAAGCGATCGACCATGCGCGCTCGGCGGGCGTGCTCGGCAGCAGCAGCGACATCTCGAGCGGCTTTGACGACTCCAGTGTCTACGGTGGACTGCTCGGCAACGAGGCCGGCGAGATGGAGGGCGGCTTTTCGTTCGGTCGCTCGGGCTTCGGCCCCGGAGGCGGCGGCACCGGCACTGGCACGATCGGCCAGGGCGCGGGGACCGGCGCGGGCTACGGCGTCGGTGGGGGACGCGGCGGCATGCGCGGTCGCTCGGCCGCGGTGCCGACCGTCTCGATCGGTCAACCGCAGACCCAGGGCGACCTCGATCGCGCGATCATCCGCCGCTACATCAAGCGCAACATCCAGAAGATCACGTACTGCTACGAGAAGGGGCTGCTGACCAAGCCCACGCTGTCCGGAGGGTTCGCGGTGCGGTTTCTAATCCGCGAGAACGGTGTTCCCAGCGATCTCAGCACGGCGGGCGTCGATCCCGAGGTCGCGTCGTGCATCGCGGACGTGATCGCGGCGATCGACTTCCCCCGCCCCGTGAGCGGCAGCGTGCAGGTCACCTACCCGTTCACGTTCCGCCGAGCGGGCGACTCGACCTCTGCGACCACGCCCCCCGGGGCGTTCACCGCGCACACCACACCGCCACGCGAGCGCCGGCCCGAGCCGCCGCCCCGCCCCGCCCCGCCGCCCGAGACCAACGCCTTCGATTCGTTCGACGGTGGCGAGAATCGCGGTGGTGCGCCGCTCACCGGCAAGCTCGCCGAGGTCATGACCGCGCTCGAGCGTGGCAACATCGACAAGGCGCTCGGCATCGCACGCACGTGGCACGACGAGGCGCCCGGCGACGTGCTCGCGCTGATCGCGCTCGGCGAGTCCCTCGAAGCCAACAAGAACACCGGCGCCGCCGCGCGCATCTACGGCTCGATCATCGATCTGTACTCGACACGCGCGGACTTTCGTCGGTTCGCCGGCGAGCGTCTCGAGCGCCTCGGGGCACCGAATCGCGATCTCGTGATCGACACGTATCGCCGCGCGGTCGCCGATCGCCCCGATCACGTGACCGGCCATCGCCTCCTGGCGTACGCGCTCGTTCGCAAGGGAGACCACGCCGGCGCGTTCGCCGCGATCCTCGCGGGCATCGACCAGAAGTATCCCGGTGGTCGGTTCGCCGGTGCCGAGCGCGTCCTCCGCGAGGACGCGGGCATGATCGCCGCGACCTACCTCGCGAACGGCGGCACGCGCGACGCCGTCCTCGCGGAGCTCACGAAGCGCAAGCTCGAGCTGATCGAGAAGCCGTCGACGCGCTTCATCATGTACTGGGAGACCGACTCCAACGACGTCGACTTCCACATCAAGGACAGCCGCGGTGGTCACGCGTTCTACTCGCAGAAGGAGCTGCCCTCGGGCGGCGAGCTCTACGCCGACGTGACGACCGGCTACGGCCCCGAGTGTTTCGCAATCCAGGGCAAGCCCACCGCGGGTCCGTACAAGCTCTCGATCAACTACTTCTCGCAGGGCCCGATGGGCTACGGCATGGGGCTCCTGCAGATCCAGAAGTTCGACGGCAACGCGATGACGTTCGAGGATCGCCCGTACGTGATCATGCGAGACCACGCGTTCGTCGAGCTCGGCTCGGTGCGGTGAACCCTTAGCGCGAGAACTTCATCGAGGCCTCGTCGACCCGCGCGTACGCGAGGATCGCGAGATCGATCGGATAACTCTGATAGAGCTTCCACGGCAACGCGCTGCCCTGGCGCGGGACGTGGCCACTCGCGCGTTGCACGTAGCCGGAGCTGAAGTCGAGCAGATCGACCTCCTCGACGCCCGGATCGCGACGCGGGCAGCAGGTCGCATAGCCGTGCTTGTCCATGTGTGCGAGCAAGCGGCAGACGAAGCGGCTCGTCAGGTCACACTTCAGGGTCCACGACGCATTTGTGTAGCCGATCGAGAACGCGAGGTTCGGGACGTCGCTGATCATCACGCCCTTGTAGACCATCGTCTTCGCAGGCTCGACCTGCACGCCGTCGACGACGAGCGGCATCCCGCCAAAGAACTGCAGCTCGAGGCCGGTCGCCGTGACGATCAGATCGGCGTCGAGCGTTGCGCCCGAGCGCAGCGCGATGCCGGTCTCGGTCAGGGTCTCGATGTGGTCGGTGACAACGGACGCGCGTCCCGCGGCGAGCTGCTCGAACAGATCCGCATCGGGGACCACGCACAGGCGCTGATCCCACGGCTTGTAGCTCGGCGTGAAGTGCGCGACGACGTCCGCCGGGTTCTTCACGTGCAGTGCGACGCCGTCGAGGATCAGCTTCTTCGCTCGCTCGGGGAACCTGCGGCAGAACGCGTAGAACGCCATCCCGAGGGTGACGTTCTTCAGCCGGGTCAGGCCGTAGGCGCGCGTCGGCGAGACTCGCGCACGCAGCCAGTCGGCGATCTTGTCGCGCGCAGGCAGCGACACGACGTAGGTCGGTGAGCGCTGCAGCATCGTCACGTGCGCCGCGGTCTTCGCCATCTCTGGAACGAGCGTGACGGCGGTGGCGCCGCTCCCGATCACGACGACGCGCTTGCCTCGGTAGTCGAGGTCGGCCGGCCAGTGCTGCGGGTGAACGATCCGTCCAGCGAACCGATCGCGGCCCGGGAACGTCGGTGTGTAGCCGTTCGCGTAGTTGTAGTAGCCGGAGCAGAGGTGCAGGAAGCCGCACGTGATCTGCAGGGTCTCGCCGGTCACCGTGTTCGTCACGCCGAGCGTCCATCGCGCGTCGGGCGTCGACCAGGTCGCCGAGGTGACCCGGTGGTTGAACCGGATCTTGCGATCGATGCCGAACATCGCGGCCGTCTCGCGGACGTACGTCAGGATCGACTCGCCACTGGAGATCGCGTGGTCCCCGGTCCACGGCCGGAACGGGAACCCGAGGGTGTACATGTCCGAGTCCGAGCGGATGCCGGGGTAGCGAAACAGGTCCCAGGTCCCGCCGATGCAGTCGCGACCTTCGAGAATCGTGAAGGTCTTGTCAGGGAGGCGCGTCTGCAGGTGATAGGCCGCATCGATTCCGGAGATGCCGGCCCCCACGATCACGACGTCCACGTGCACGAGGTGACGATAACGGAAGACCGTATCGCCGGGTCAGACGTTGCATCCGAACGCATGAAGAGCATCCCGTGTTTGCTCCTCGGTGTCGCGATCGCAGGGTGTGGGGCGACCGACGCCGCACCCTCTGCGGGCGGCCCCATCGACAAGAAACTCGCGTCTCTGGCCCCGACCCGGCTCGGCCCGACCGCCAAGCTCGACAAGGCGATCGCCACGTACTTCGAGGGTCTGCGCGCCGACCGGACCTACATCCAGACGGACAAGCCGCTCTACCAGCCCGGCGAGACCGTCTGGTTTCGTGCGGACGTCCGGCCCGCGAAGACGCTGGTCGGCGGCCCCCCGATGGGGGTCACGATGCAGCTCCTGTCCCCGCGGGGCGCGATCGTCGCGACCAAGCGCGTGCTCGCGCAGAACGGTGTCGCACGCAATGACTTCGCTCTCGGGGACGAGATCGAAGGCGGCGAGTACACGATCCAGCTCACCGCCGACTCCGGCGGCCGCGACACCAAGAAGATCATCGTCAACACGTACGAGGCGCCGCGCCTGATGAAGACGCTCGAGCTGCTACGCAAGGCGTACGGCGAGGGTGACCAGGTCTCGGCCGCGATCGAGATCAAGCGGACCACTGGCGAAGTGTTCGCGGACAAGGCCGTGACGGGCGTCGTCACGATCGATGACGCCGAGGTCGCTCGGCTACCGATCAAGACCGACAAGGAGGGCAAGGCGATCGCGAAGTTCACGCTGCCCGCGAAGATCGCCCGCGGCGACGGCTTCCTGACGATCCTCGTCGAGGATGGCGGCGTCACGGAGTCGATCCAGAAGCGCATCCCGATCGTGATGAAGACCCTGCAGCTCGCGGTCTTCCCCGAGGGTGGCGAGCTCGTCGAGGGCCTGCCCGGCCGCGTCTACTTCATGGCGAAGACGACGATCGGCAAGCCGGCCGACATCGAGGGCAAGGTCGTCGACGATCAGGGCACGATCGTGACGGAGCTGCGCTCGATCCACGACGGCATGGGCAAGTTCGAGCTCCAGGCTGCGCCCGGTCGCACGTACCACCTCGAGATCACCAAGCCCGTCGGCATCGTCACGCAAGCCGCCGTGCCCGCAGCGAAGCCCGACGGCTGCGTCCTGCGCAGCATCGATCAGAAGGGCACGGACACCGTGCGAATCGCGGCGCTGTGCACATCCAGGCGCTCCGTCCAGATCGAGGCGACGCTCCGTGACAACCGGCTTGCCGGCGGATCGTTCGAGGTCGACGCCGGGATCCCGGCCGTGGTCGAGCTGCCGATCGCGACCCGCGCCCAGGGCGCCGTGCGCGTCACGCTGTTCGCCACGACCAACGAGCCTCTCGCCGAGCGCCTCGTCTATCACAAGGGTGCAAGCCTCAAGGTGACGGTCGTCGCGGACAAGAAGGCCTACGCCCCGCGCGATCGCGTGACGCTTCGCGTGAAGACGACCGACGCACGCAACCGCCCGGTCAAGGCGAGCCTCGGCGTCGCCGTCGTCGACGACACCGTGCTGTCGTTCGCTGACGACAAGAGCGCCAAGATCATGGCGCGCATGTACCTCGAGCCCGAGCTCGGGGCGACCGCCGCCGATCCGATCGAGGAACCGAACTACTACTTCTCCGACAAGCCGGATGCGGCGGCAGCGATGGATGCGCTGCTCGCGACGCGCGGTTACCGCACGTTCGAGTGGCGCAACATCGTGCCCGTGGAAGGAAGCCGCTGATGAAGACCTCCAATGTGCTGTCTGTCATCGCCTTCCTGTTCGCCACGCACGCAACGGCGTCGGCCGCGACTACCGGGTCGATCGAGGGCACGGTCGTCGATCAGATGACGAGCCAGGTCGTTGGCGCCGGCCGGATCAACGTCTCGATCACGTGCGGCACCGTCAAGAAGAGCGCGGGCGTCGACGGCTCGGGTCACTTCGTGATCGCGAGCTTGCCCGAGGGCGCGTGCACGCTGACTGCGACCGGTGCGCTCTACGTGCCGACGCAGGTCGCGGTCACCGTGGCCGCCGACTCGATCTCGACCGTCCTCGTCAACGTCACGACGAAGGCGTACATGGAGAAGATCCGCAAGGAGCAACAGGAGCAGTCCAAGCGCTGGGCGAAGCAGGGGCGCATGAACGGCCGCAGGATGGACCTGGACGGCGCCGACGGATGGGGCGCCGGCATGGATGCGCCGGGCGTCGCGCCCGCCCCGATGGTCGCGCCGCCGCGCCCGAGGCCGGCGCCCGCGGCACCGATGAAGAACCCGCCTGCTCCGCCGAAGGTCGCGAAGCCCGCCGCGATCGAGGTCAATGCGGTCAAGCGCCCCGCCGCCGACCCAGGCGCGAAGCTCCAGCTCCAGAAGGCAAAGATCGTCCGGCTCGAGCGCGACGAGGCGAAGAACGTCAACAAGAAGGATCTGGCGCAGCGCGGGAACAACCTGGCGCGCCGCCGCCCGGCCGCCGAGGCACCGATGCAGCAGGTCAGCACGTGGGCGCCGGTCCGCGTGTTCCCGGTTCCGCAGTACACCCGAGCGTACGACGGACCCCGCACCGACTTCCGCGAGACCGTGTACTGGAACCCCACGGTCGAGACCAACGCCAGCGGCGAGGCCGAGGTCACGTTTGTCGCGTCCGATGCGGTGACGTCATTCCGTGCCACCGTCGAGGGCTTCTCCTCGGCGGGTGCCGCTGGCGGTGGTCAGGTCACCTTCCAGAGCAAGCTGCCGATGACGCTCGATGCCCGCCTGCCGACCGAGGTCACCGCGGGTGACACCGTGCGCCTGCCGATCACGCTCGCGAACGAGACGTCCGAGGCGATCGACGCGACGTTGACGACGTCGTTCGGCGCGGCGTTCAAGCTGACCGGAGCTCCGGTCAAGGGTACGATCAAGCTCGCGGCGAACGAGAAGCAGACGCTGTTCTTCCCTCTCGAGGTCGTGGCGACTGACGGCAACGCCGACATCGAGATCAAGCTCGCGGCGCGCGGCCTGAACGACGAGATCAAGAAGACGATCCGCGTCGTTCCACGCGGGTTCCCGATCGAGGTCGCCGCGTCGGGCACCGCGAAGAAGGGCCAGGCCGCCCGCCACACCCTCGACCTCGCAGGCGCGATGCCCGGGTCGATCAAAGCGAGCGTGACGATGTACCCGTCGCCGGTCGCAGCGATGACCAAGGGTATGGACGCGATGATCGCGGAGCCCGGCGGCTGCTTCGAGCAGGCGTCGTCGACGAACTATCCAAACGTCATGATCCTCGGCTACCTCCAGTCGAGCGATGCCGCGGATCCCGCGCTGATCGCGAAGACGCAGGGCGTGCTGACAAAGGGCTACAAGCTCCTCACCGGCTACGAGACCACGCAGAAGGGCTACGAGTGGTTCGGCCACACGCCGGGTCACGAGGCGCTGACGGCCTACGGGCTGATGCAGTTCGCCGACATGGCGAAGGTGTTCGATGTCGATCGCACGATGGTCGAGCGTACCGCGAGCTGGCTGATGAGCCGCCGCGACTCCAAGGGCGGCTTCGAGCGCAGCTCGCAAGCGCTCGACTCGTTCGGCCGCGCGAGCCCGACCACGACGAATGCGTACATCATGTGGGCGCTCGCCGAAGCGAAGCGAACTGGCGGCATGACGAAGGAGCTCGCGATGCAGACGACCCTCGGCGGCGAGACCCGCGATCCATACCTGCTCGCGCTCGCGACCAACACGAACCTCGCTGCCGCGCCCAAGGCACCCGACGGCGCAGCGATGGCCAAGAAGCTCGTCGGCCTCCAGGCGAAGGACGGCAGCTTCACCGGTGCGAAGGAGACGATCACGATGTCGGGCGGCGAGTCGCTCACGATCGAGACCACCGCTCTCGCGGTCCTCGCGCTGATCAAGGCCTCGCCGAACAGCGAGTACGAGGCGCAGATCCGCGCCGGCGTCGACTGGCTCAACAGCAAGCGCGGCGGCTACGGCTCGTGGGGCAACACGCAGGCGACCATCCTCGGGCTCAAGGCGCTGACCGCGTACACCGAGCACGCGCGCCAGATGGCGTCGCCCGGCACCGCGACCCTGGTCGTCAATGGCGCGGATGCCGGCACGATCAAGTTCGACAAGGGCCGCCGCGATGCGCTCGTGTGGGACGACTTCGCGAGCAAGCTCAAGCCGGGCAAGAACACGATCGAGGTTCGCCTCGACAGCGCTGCCTCCCTGCCCTACTCCGTCGCCGTCTCGTTCCGGTCCCCGACCCCGGCGTCGTCGCCGCGCTCCAAGATCGCGATGACCACGCAGCTCCTCACGAGCAAGGCGAAGATGGGCGAAGGCGTCACGCTGCGCACGCACGTCGAGAACACGACGAACGCGGGCATTCCGATGACACTCGCACGCGTCGGCATCCCCGGCGGCCTCGTGTTCCAGACCTGGCAGCTCAAGGAGCTCCGCGACAAGGGCCTGATCGACTTCTACGAGACCCGCCCGCGCGAGGTGATCCTCTACTGGCGCGCCATGGCGCCGAACGCGAAGAAGGATATCGACCTCAACCTCCTCGCCACGGTGCCCGGCACGTACGAAGCCCCGGCGAGCAGCTCGTACCTCTACTACACGGCCGAGGACAAGACCTGGACCAAGCCGGTCTCGATCACCGTCGCGAACTGAGCATGTCGGCCGAGGACCGGCCGGTCTCCCTCACCGTCGCGAACTGAGCATCTCGGCCGAGGACCGGCCGGTCTCCCTCACCGTCGCGACGTGAGCATGTCGCGGCCGAGCAGTGCCGTGCCGCCGATCGCGGCGAGCAGCAAGAGGCCGTGCAGGATCCGGGTCGAGAGCGGCACCGGAGCGCCGTCGTCGGGTGCGGAGGCCGTGCTCGCCGTCGGCTGCGCGAGCTCGCCCTTGCCGAGCTCGAGCGCGAACGCGGCACCGAGGCGCGCGAACTTCAGTGCATGCGCCGCGTTGTTGCCGCTCTTCTCGAGCGTGTCGTTGCGCGTGTGAATCGACATGTTGCGCTGCTTCATCCGTGACTCGAACGGCATCGACGCCGGGATGCCCGCGCGAAACCAGCTCGTGTGGTCCGAGCAGGCGTAGCCGCATGCATCGAGGCCCCACGTCGCTCCGACGTAGGTCTCGATCAACGTGATCAAGAACTGATTCTGGGGAGCGCTCGTGAAGTCCTTCATGAGCCAGATGTCCTTGTCGGACCCCTGGAAGTTCGTCATGTCGAGCTGCAGCACCCCGACGACATTGACCTCGCGCTTCTTGAAGTCGCGAACGATGCCCTGCGAGCCCCGGAGACCGACCTCCTCGGCCGCATAAGCCATCACCTTGATCGTGCGCTCCGGACGGTAGTCCTTCGCGAGTAGAACGCGCGCCACCTCGGTCAGGGTGGCGATGCCCGAGGCGTCGTCGTCCGCGCCGGGCGCGTTGCTCGCGTTCCCACCGACCGCGATCGAGTCGAGGTGACCACCGATCACGACGACCTCGTTCGCGCGTGTCGTGCCGGGGATCGTCAGGATCACCGACTGCTGCACGTAGCCGTGATCGAACAGCTCGACCGTGACGTCCTCGCGCGCGGTGAAGCTCCGCCACCGCTCCTGGAGCCAGGTCGATGCCGCAGCGCCGGTCGGCGACTGGTAGTAGCGGTTCTGCATCGCCGATAGCTCGCCGATCGTGCCGAGGATCCGCGCGGCGTCGAGTGCGGGAAGCACGGCGTTGACCTGTGCAGCGCGGTCGAGCGTGTAGTCGATCACCGTCGCGGCGGCCAGCGGCGGAATCAGCGCCGCTCGCGCCTCCTCGAACGAGTCGTGCAGGATGAACCCACCGCACCGATCGTGCAGCTCGTGCATCTGCTCGGACAGGGCCTCGAGATCCTCGGCATCGAACGCGATCACCGCGACGCCGTCCGCAGTATCGATCACCTCGAACAGCGCGCTGTGCTCCGCGGCGACCGCACGCGCCGTGCCCAGCGCATCGGTGCCGATCGAGATGTAGCGCCGGCCGTACTCGGCGGGGGCGTCATCGGGCTCGTGCGCCGGGATCGAACACCCGACCAGTCCCAGTCCAGCAAGGAACAGCAGAGTCCGCATGACGGAGACTGTAGCAGCCGAATCGCCGTGAGGTTCAGGTAGCCGCCACGTCCACCGGCGCCTCGACTGGCTCAGCCGTGAACGAGACCGCGCTCTCGGCGACGTGCTTGTTGCGCTCGAGCCAGCGGTTCAGGTCGGCATTGACGACCGCCGGGATGTGCGCCAGGTCTCCGGTGAGGAGCGGGGCGATCGTCGCGAGCGCGAGATCGATCGCGCTGCGGGTCGCGATGTCGTCCTCGGGGAGGTTCCAGAGGATTCCTTCGAGCTCTGCCTTGCGCTGCATCACGCGGAGGACCAGCGGCTGGCCGATGGTGGCGTCGGAGCTGTTGACGTGGGCGTGGCCGATGGTGTCGCCGTCGTGGTTCGAGTCAGACATTCCCCAACCACATTCATCCGGCGTGCCGTCGGCGATCCGCCTCCTCGATGGCTGTGAGGGGTTGCGCGGTCTCCAGGTCGCCCACCGGGCGAACACGCGCGTCGTGCGGGGAGTCAACCGCTAACTAGCCGGTAGCAGACGCGATCTACCGTTTCTGGGAAAAAACCGGCTAGTGGCAGCAGCGCGTTCCACGATATAGCTCGTACGTGTCTCAGGGTGAGGCGTTCCAGATCGGTCTCCGGATCGGCAAGTACGAGCTGACGCGCAAGCTCGGCGAGGGCGGCTTTGGCGTCCTGTTCGTCGCGCGTGACACGTCCCTCGATCGCGAGCTCGCGATCAAGTTCCTCCACCCGCACCACAGCGCGAACCCCGATGTGGTGAAGCGCTTCGTCCAGGAGGCGCTGTCGATCGGCAAGGTCGGCCACCCCGGCATCGTCACGGTCTACGAGGCCGACAAGGTCTCGGGCACGGGCACCCCGGCCGACGGTGCTGCGTACATCCTGATGGAGCTGCTCCACGGCGAGACCCTGACCCAGCGGCTCGCGAACAGCGGCGGGCGGCTCGCTCCGGCCGCCGCCGTCGAGATCTGTCGCCAGGTCGCCTCGGCGCTCGAGGCTGCACACCGCCAGGGCATCGTTCATCGCGACCTCAAGCCCGACAACGTCATGCTCGTGAAGGACCTCTCGCTCAGCCTCGGTGAGCGCGCGAAGGTCCTCGACTTCGGCATCGCGAAGATGGCGACCGCTGCTCCGAGCGGCGCGACCATGGCGGGCATGGTGTTCGGCACGCCGAACTACATGTCCCCGGAGCAGTGCAGATCGGCAGCGGATGCGAACCACTCGAGCGACATCTACTCGCTCGGCTGCATCCTGTTCGAGCTGGTCACCGGTCGCACGCCGTTCGGCGGCGGGATGGCCGAGCTGATCGCGCACCACATCCTCACGCCGCCTCCGATCCCGAGCCAGATCGTGCCGGGCCTGCCGCCGCACATCGATGACGTGATCGCCTCGATGCTCGCGAAGGAGCCCTCGCAGCGACCCGCGTCGATGACCGTCGTCGAGGCGATCATGGACGAGAAGCGCCTCTTCCCGACCAAGAAGGTGACCAGTGGTGGTGGCGGCGCACGCACGCGGACGCTCGGTGGCGCGCGGCTCGCGACGTCGCCGCCTCCGATGAGCGGCCAGCCCATGCAGCCGGGCGCGAACCCGCTGCCCGGAATGCCGGCGCCGGTCCAGGGCTCGGGGTTGGCCCCGGGCTTCGCGCCCGTCGAGGCACATGCTGCCAAGACACGGATGGCGATGAGTGCCCTGGGCGCACCGCCGACCGCCGCGCCCGCCGTCCCCGCGCCCACGTATCAGGCGCCCACGTATCAAGCGCCCGCGTATCAAGCGCCCGTGGTCGGATCGCCGACGACCCTGAGCTCGGCGGCGGGGATCGCCGCGAACCTCGACAAGCAGCGTCCAACCGCACCTTCATCGTCCAGGGGGAAGTGGTTCATCGCGCTCGCGATCGTCGTGATCGCGGCAGGCGGCACGGTGTTCGCGATCAATCGTGGCGGCGGTGGTGACGACGAGGATGGCAGCGCCGACGTGACGACCGCGACGACGGGGAGCGCGACGGCCGGCAGCTCATCGACAACCGGCACCGCCGCGACGACGACGACGACAACCGGCAGCGCCGCGACCACAGCGACGACCGGCAGCGCAGCCACGGCAAGCGCAGCCACGGCAAGCGCCACCACGATGACCACCACGACCGGCAGCGCAGCAACAACGGGCAGCGCAGCGACGGGAAGCGCAGCAACGGCAAGCGCTGCAACCGGCAGCGCCACGGTCACGACGAGCGCGGGCAGCGCAGCAACCACCTCCAAGACCACCGGCACCGCCACGGTCACGACGAGCGCGGGCAGCGCAGCAACCACCGGTACCACGACCGGCAGCGCCACCACCAACAAGACCACCGGCACCACGACCGGCAGCGCGGCCACCACCTCCACGACCACCGCCACCGCCACGGTCGCGACGAGCGCGGGCCGCGCAGCAACCACCGGCACCACGGCCG
>JANOPP010000715.1:0-3863 GCA_031421915.1 Myxococcales bacterium
GTGATCGTGACGTATGACGGCTCGGTCAAGCTCCTCGACTTCGGCGTCGCGAAGGCGGCGACAAGCACGATCAAGACGCGGACCGGCACGCTCAAGGGAAAGATCTCGTACATGTCGCCCGAGCAGGCGAAGGGCGCGTCGGTCGATCGGCGCAGCGACGTGTTCTCGATCGGCATCGTGTTGTGGGAAATGATCACGACGACCCGGCTGTTCCGCGGCGAGAACGATCTCGCGACGCTGCAACAGATCATCAACATCCCGCCGAAGAGGCCCTCCGAGGTCAACCCGGACTGCCCCAAGGAGCTCGAGCGGATCGTCCTGCGTGCGCTCGCGCAGGACTCGGCGGCGCGCTACCAGACCGCGCACGAGCTCGCCATCGAGCTCGAGGATCTCGTTCGCCAGCTGCAGCTGCTGCAGTCGACGACGGCGCTCAGTCTCTACATGGCAACGCTGTTCCGCACCGAGATCGCGTCGTGGCACGAGGCGAAGGCGGCGGGCGTCGAGCTCTCCGAGCACCTCACCAGCGCGGGCAGCGCGGCCGAAGGCACCACGCCGATCAGCGAGAGCGAGTTCATCGAACCCCTCGATCTCGATGAGGACGACGATCTCGAGCCCGAGCTCGACGACGAGGAACCCGAGACGCTGCGGCCGGTCGCCGGAGTGATCGATGCGGCGATCAATCCGATGCGCGCGAGCAAGCCGATGCTCCGCCCGACCACGTCCTCGCCAGAGGCGTCGCGCGCGGCGACCGCATCGCCCGTGTCGCGCAAGGAAGCGACTCCTGCACCTGTGTTCGAGTTCCGCGCGACGCCTGCCGAAGCTGTACCGTTCGCGAGTCAGGGCTCGGCGTCGGGTCCTGTGGCTGCGCCCGTGTCGTCTGGCGCCCCGCAAGGTCCGGTTCCGACGCCTGCGCCGATGCAGCGCCTCGACGTCACGCCGCTACCGAGCATCATGCTCGGTCGGATCGATCCGACGATCTCGAAGACGCCGACCAAGCCGACGCCAGAGGCCGCGTGGCCCAACGTCGCGGACGCGGTGTCGCTGCCCCGGCCGTTGCACACGCCCGAGGAGGCGTCACGGATCCGCAAGCAAGCAATGATGGGCGGTGGAGCGCTGATCGGCCTGATCGTCCTGATCTCGATCATCAAGGGTTGCGGAGGGTCATCGCCGTCGTCGAAGGCCGCGAAGCCCGATCCCGTCGAGCCAACCCCGCGCGAGCCCAGCCCGAAGGAACCGCCGCCGAAGACCGACATGCCGGGCGTGACCGTCGACGCCGGCGTCGTTGCTCCGCCAGTCGATGCGAGCGAGCCTGCCGTCGCTCCACCGGCTGATGCCGCGGTCGCCGAGCCACCGGTCGATGCGCAGGTCGTGAAGGTCAAGCCACCGACCACCAAGCCCGTGATCAAGAAACCACCCGTGAAGAAAGATCCGAAGCCGAAGGGCTTCGATCCAAACCGACCGTTGCCGCGCCGCTGACCATGCGCCTCCACGCTGTACTCGTTGCGGTCCTGCTCGTCGCCTCTCCCGCGTACGCGCGCGAGCTCACGCAAGAGGCGGAGCTCCGCGTCAAGGCGGGACTCGACGAGTACGAGAAGGGGAACTACACGCGCGCGATCATCGAGTTCGAGGCGGCGTACTCGATCGATCCGGATCCGGATCTGCTCCTCGCGTGGGCGCAGGCCGAGCGCCTCGCAGGACGGTGCAACGTCGCGGTGCCGCGCTACAAGCGCTACCTCGAGTCCAAGCCCGGAACCGACGGCGTCCAGCTCGCGACGAGCGGCATCGATCTGTGCGCCGCGAGCCAGCCCAAGGACAAGATCCTCCCCGTCGAATGCACGACCACGGTCGAGCGCGAGCTCCCCTGGTATCAGAATCCGGTGGGCGGCGCGGTCGTGGTGGGGATCGCAGGGATCGCGGTCGGCACGGGCTTCCTCGTCGCGGCGAGCGGAAATCGCGATCTCGCGGACTCGGCGATCACGAGCGATCGGTTCGAGACGCTCCTCGATCGCGCGACGATGCAGCGCCGGCTCGGCGCCGTGTTCATGGTGTTCGGGGTCGCGCTCGTAGGTGGCGGCATCAGCTACCACTACCTCACGCGCCCCATGGCGACGCCGGAGACGGTCGTGTCGACGGACGGTCGCTCGATCTTCGTCGCGAGGACGTTCTGATGCGCGCGGCGGTCCTGGTCGCCGCGCTCGGGGGCTGTGCGTACTCCGGGACGTTCGAGTGCTTCGAGTCCAAGCAGTGCGTGACGCAGAGTGGAGGCGAGGGAGCGTGCGTTGGAGGCTCGTGTGCGTTCGCGGATGACGGATGCACGGCCGGCTACCGGTTTGCCGACTCGGCAGCCGCCGAGATCTCGAGCGTCTGCCTCGAGAATGTTCCGCCGGCAGACTGCGCGGCGTGGACACCACGGCACTTCATGCCGTGCGCGCTACCAACGCCGCTCGGCGCGATCACGATCTCGGCGATGGCGACCTACGACACCGATGCCGGCGAGTTCGACATCCCCGTCCCGCATACGAGTGCGGTGCTCGCGCAGACCGACGGCACGATGGTGCGCGTTCTCTCGGTGACAACGTTCACGATCGACATGGCGATCACGCTGCGGGTGACCGGATCCTTGCCGCTCGTGATCGCCGCAAGGGACTCGATCACGATCGCCGGCCGCATCGATGCGAGCAGCAAGCGAAGCTCGACGGGGCCGGGCGCGAACGCGATGGCGTGTACGGCACCGACGTCGGGTGCACTTCCGGTGGTGCGCGGATCCGGCGGTGGCGGAGCTGGCGGCTTCCAGGGCGCCGGCGGCATCGGCGGGCCGGGCGGATATCCGATGCAAGCGATGGGCGGCATGGGAGGTGCGGCAGTGATGATGACGGCGCTCACCACGAGCGTCCGCGGCGGCTGTTCCGGCGCGGCGAGCGGTCCCGCTGGTCCCGGTTCTGTCTCGCCTGCGACGGCGACGAGCGCTGCGGCGCCCGGCGCAGGTGGTGGTGCGCTCCAGCTCACAGCGCGCCGCTCGATCGCGGTCAGTGGGATCTTGCTCGCTGGGGGAGCGGGCGGCAACGGTGCACCGTTCGCATCGTCGTCGGGCGGCGGCGGCGGCGGGTCCGGCGGGTATCTCGGTCTCGAGGCGCCGATGATCACCGTCACGGGATCGCTCGCGGCAAACGGTGGTGCGGGCGGCGGTGGCGGATCGGATACGACCGGCGGTGGAGACGGCGGAGATTCCGTCGTCGGCGCCGTGAACGCGCGCGGCGGCGGAGGCGGAGCGGTCACTGTGCCGGGACTGGCGTGCCAGGGCACCGGTGGGAATGGTTCCGCGGGTGCCAATCCGGCGGGCGGCGCGGCGAGTAACAACGCAGGGTTTTGCGGCGGCGGTGGTGGCGGTGGTGCCGCGGGTGTCATCGCGGTCCGCTCGGCGGCCTACGTGGCCAACCCGCCTGCGAACATCTCGCCTCCTGTGACGATGGTTACGCCGTGAGCTGATACCGACGCTGCGAGGGTCATGGCAGGATGCGCGCCATGGCTCGCTCGAAGGTCGCCGTCATTCGCGTCCGCCCCGATCACATCCTCGAGGATATCGATCGCCTGCACGATCTCGCGGGCGTCGAACAGGTCCTGCAGAAGGGCGCGCCGACGATTCTCAAGGACAACATCTCGTGGCACTTCCCGTTTCCCGGCGCGAACACCACGCCGTGGCAGCTCGAAGGAACGGCGCGCAGCCTGCGTGCGCGCGGCTTCGACGATCTCGTGTGCGTCCAGAACAAGACGGTCGTGACCAACGCGTTCAAGGGCGAGGACCTCAACGGCTACGTCCCGATCTTCAAGAAGTACGACATCCCGGTTCGCTACAACTTCAAGCC
>JANOPP010000716.1:0-6810 GCA_031421915.1 Myxococcales bacterium
GAGGTGGAGGCGGAGGTGGAGGTGGAGGCGGTGCCGGCAACGGCAGCGCAAACTCGCTCGATGTCTACTCGGGAATTGACGCCGGGATGGCGTGGGAAGGTCCCGCTCGTGAGATCGCACCGACCTTCGATCAGCCAAGCCCTCAGCCGCGAGATATTGCAGGCTCTGAGATGACGACGTCGTGGCTGCGCAGATCCTATGCGGTGGCCGTCGTGAGGTGCGTGGGCGCTGAATCCCGGGTGACGTCAGGCCCGCCTTTCGCAGCAACCACGTTCACGTTCGAAGTCATCCGTAGTCTAAAGGGCACACCTCCAACAACCGTGGAGCAAGACGGTGGTGTGTTTCCTGATCACGAAGTGCTCAATTCAGGATCACCGTATATTCGGAACGGAGCGCAATACATCGCCTTCTTTATGCATTCGAGTCAGGGCCCAGCTTTACTCGCTGCGCCAGAGCTCCATTCCGCGTCGCAGATATGGGTAGTGGATGCCTTCTTTGATATCGATCAGATCCAGACCATGGTCGCATCAGAAAGCGATGTGTCGCAATGAGTCACTTCCCTCGCTTCATTCTGAGCTTGATCTTCGCGTCATGGTTTGTCGCTTCATCGGCGCACGCGACGCTGACGCACACTTGCTACGTACCAGGCCACTTCGGAGAGGCATGGTTTCAGCCTGAATCGCTAAACAAAGGCATTACCGTCCCAGTATACGTTAGTACTGCATACTGCGATAACGGCCAGGGAACACTCGTCAACTTTAGCCCGATGAACGCCACCGGTCTCAGTCTAACCGACCTGGCCGGCGGGGTCGCGCGTGCCTTGAACGTGTGGAATGAAGAGGGCGGTTCTGGTCTCAAACTTCGATACATGGGTACGATCAACTCATGTCTGGTGTCCGGCGCCGTCCTTATCACCGGAAGAACAGACAAATGCGTTGCGGGCGCCGCCGCTGCGTTCCCCAATATCCACCCAACAACACATCTATATCTGAATGGTACTATTGAGTTCCGAAAGTATACTGGCGGCTCGGGCCCTGGTGGCTGCTCACCCCAGATCACTTGGACCACCGCGCCAATTCTCGGATTCAGCGCTCAAGAGGGATTCGTGCGAACGCTCGTTCACGAACTTGGCCACCAAGTATTTAATATTGGAGATGTATCGACAACTCCACCGGGTACCGATTGTGAAAACTTCGGCGGGCCAAGTGCAATGAGCTATTCCAGCGCTCCTACCCAGACACTAAGCAACTGGGACTTGGAGGTTGTTCAGAGAAGATACATATGGCGGTCCAATTACTCCCGAATCTATCGGTCAGCAATGAACACCTCGACAAGTTGGTGGCCGGCAGTCAATCTTCCTCAAGATGGATATCCTAACTACAAACGCCCTCTCTTTCGAATGGGGTCAATGACGCTCCGAACGAACCCACGTGTCCTGGGGTGGGTGTATGGTCCTCTCTCGGTACAAGATGGCGGTGCTGGTCGCTTGGACTTCACTCAGTATTATAGCGGCACAACTCCAACCTGGAATTCCTTAACGGGCGCTGGGGGAACCCTGGGACGCCCGATCGCGGTCACGTCGAATTGGGCCACAGGAACAATTCTGATCGCCTACTTCAAACGTCACACTGCTCCGCTGTGCAATGGATTGCCATGTACGATCTATCAAACGGCACAGGCGATGGTTTGTTATCGCCTGTCCACGAACGGCGGTACTGTCTGGGGTTCTGAAACCTGTGGCTCAGATTACTCTGTGGCCTACGGACTCACTGCTACATATGACTCACGCTCAGCTTCGTTCCTTGTCGCTTGGACCAGCAGCACTTGGGGTGTCAAGGTCCTTCGAATACCCACTGTCACGGGGCAACCTGCGGCGTCTATCACCTCGTTGCCAGTTTCCTCTCCGCATGCACCTTCAATCGCGTGCTCGGGCAACACCGCCGGTGAATGTGTGCTCGCATACCAAACTGCCGATTCGGCAGGAATCCTCGGATACTTGAAGGTTCATGTTAACACTGCTGGATCCATTGTTATCAACTCGAGTCACGCACTCGGCTACCAATTATACGACACGCCAGGCATAGTCTACGATGACGATTATGCTTCGTATCGACTCGCGTTCACTCAGAGAGGTGCGGCTATCTACACTCTGAAAATGGCGCTCGGAACATCGAGTTGGAGCATTAGCGGGGACGTCTTCAACAACGACAGTTCATATGTGTCCACGGGGATCTTGAATACGAGGACCATTGGAGCATTCACTTCTCGGCCGTATTCTTGGTTCGTCAAGTACTGGTGATCCGGAGGAGTCATCTGGCTCGCGTTCGGCGTCGCGTCGCCCAGGGGTGCGATAGGGATCGAGGCGATCCGGTTGGCGCGAATGTCGAGGGTGACAACTTCCTCCGCATGGTCCATGATGTACAAGTGACCGGCTGGAGCGCGACCGTTGTTTTCTCAATCTTGACCATCGTTTGCTCTTGTTCCGAACCAGAGCCGGACACGACCTCGTTTCTCTTCTCGGCGTTCGCCACTGTCGACCCATCCGTCGACGAAGTGCTGGTCGATGGGGCCTCTCACCCGCTGTCAGTTGACGGTGGCGGTCGTGCGCTCCGGTTCGAACGTAACTACAGTGACTACCTAACTGCACAGGACGCGAATCCGATCCGGATAGAATTCCTGGTCGGCGGCGTCATCCGCCGCAGCGGCGTCCTGAGGCCAGGTGCATGCGCGCAGACCTGCCCTCCTCAGCTGTGTCCGGCGGACAACTCGCTACAGCTCGAAGACCTATTGCTTCCACCCGACGCAGATTTTCAACCATACGAGTACGTCTGCATGAATTGCGTGGGAGATAGCTACAGCGTTCCTGCTTGTCTCTAACCGAAGTGCCCGCACGAACAAGGTTGCTGGGCGCGCGCCTATCCAAGTCGCCGTTGGCCGGTCACGGGCTTCAGATGGACGATCGGCCGATGCAGCGCGCGTACTCAACGATATCGCCGGTCCCGCCGGTGCCGCGGGCTGGCTTCCCATCCCAGACTGCGATCCGGAAGTCAGCGTCGCGAACGTCGAACTTCCGGCAGCTAGACACGACTCCTGTCGACCACTGGAGGCAAGTACCGCTTTGCAAACGCACATAACGTCACTGCGGGGGTGCTCGTTCGAGCCGCTCCATTCGAGGGGCAGTGCCGACGTCGCGATCGGGATCGGCGAGAGCTCAATGCCAGCTACAACATCAGCATCACTCCAAGGCCGGATATGCTGCTCGCGCCTCGTTGAGTTCGCGCACGACCTGAACCACGAGCTCGTCGGGAGCAATGGCACGAGCGTGTGGTCCCCATTCGAGCACCCACGAGACGATCGGCGCCAGGCTCGGCACGCGGAAGCCGACACGGACGCCGCCGCCAGGCAACGCGGTCATGCGCTGACCCGGGTGCCACTCTCGGGATGACACCAGCTGCGCCTTCGCGGCGCTGAACTCGACGATGATCTCGTGGGGGCCGTCTCGATCCGGCAGGTGTGGTCCAAATGCACCCTCGAGTACTTCACGCACGCGCGACTGTTCGGGGATCTGGAAGCCGTGCGCCCTCTCGTACTCGGCTTCGGCGAAGCGCTCGATCGCAAACACGCCGAGCGGGGCGGTCGATACATCATCGTCGACTGTCCTTAGCCTCGCTCCGACCGTGTAGAGCCCGTGCCGATACATCGCCATTCGGAACGGCGCGAGGTACCCGGAGACTACACGCCCGCGCGCGTCCGCATAGCGATAGCGAACGACCTTGCGGTTGATGATTCCGCTCTGAATGACATCGATGACATCGTCCTTAGCCTCGTACGATTTCGTGCCGTGGTCGGGCATGTAGACGAACTGATCGCCAAACGCGGCATGGTCGGCGCGGTCCCGGTCACTCATGCGCTGTTCGAGCTTCGCGAGCACGCTCACCACGTCCTCCAGAAACGGCGTGCGCTTGAACACATCGAATACGCGGCGCACCGCGAGCAACGTGAAGCGCTCGCGCTTCGTGATCGAGACGGGCGAGTAGTTTCGTTCGGCAGTCAAAGAGGCATAGATGCGATTCGCGCGCTTGACGATCTCAATGTCGACGCCCGCATCCTGAAGCTCGGAGAGGTCGCGCCGTACGGTCCGCTCGCTCGCACCGACCGTTTCCGCGAGCTCGTTGACCCAGCGTCCCTTTTTGAACCCGCGGAGCCCGTCCAGCACGCGAAAGGCGCGCGATACCTGGCCGTAATCACCGCGCCGATACATGCCGAACCCCCATGAAGAAGGGCCGCGATCCGGCCCAGGAAGCAGGCGGAAAGGGGGTAGGGAAGACTTCAATCGGGGCATCCACGCCCACTTCCATGAAGGTTCTAAGTGGGCATTTCACCGGCCTTATTCTGCCAGGGATCTCGCATCCCGCAAGGGTTGCGGAGCGCTACGCGTAGGGTGAATGCATGACGACCAACACGGCACCCAAGATCGAGATTCAGCATCCCCCACTCGCGCGCGATCCGTTCGGCAACTTGCTCGCGATCCCCGACGGCACGAGCGCCTGGCGGATCTGTCGCGAGACCACCGGTCGACCGCGCGAGATTCGCGGACCGGACAAGCAGCCCGTCCGATTTCCGTTGGACATCACGACCGAGGAGCTCGTCGATCTGTGCGGGGCTGCGGTCTATCGTGTCTATGCTCTGAACGAAATCGGTGCGCAGCTTGCCGACGAACACGTCGCCAAGTGGGACCTCACCCCCGGCACGCGCGAGCTGCGCAACGTCGCGGCCCCCGACTCGTCCTTGCTTGGATCGTTGCGTCCGAGCGCACCTGCGGGCAGCGTGACCGACTTGCGCTTCGCGCTCGAAGCGATGAGCCAAATGATGCGCACGAACAGCGATGCACTTCGCATCGTGGCGGAGTCGCACGTCGACCTGGCTAAGACGCTCTCCACGGCGAAGGGGTTTCCCTTGCGCAACGCTGCGTTCTTTCCGCCGGCAATGACCCTTGGGGACGCCGAGGACGATGACGACGAGAGCGAGGACAGGCCGCGGCACTTGGTCGAGCTGTTGATGCCGTTCGCAGAGAAGGTTGCAGAGATCGTTCCGGGCCTTGTCATGGGGAAGGTGATGCAGACGAACAACGGGCAAGGGGCTGCCAAGGCGCTCGCTCCGGCTACCGAGTCGCCGCACGGCGACGACGATCTCGCGAATCGCCCGGGGTTCGAGCTTCGCGACTTCGTGGATCTTGGTTACGCCAAGCGCAAAGGTGACGCGAAGCGAGCGGCGAAGCAGCAAGAGACGATTCGTGCAAGTGCGATGACTTCGATGCAGGCACGCATCATGGCCGACCCGGCAGTCGTGCAGCACTTGTTCGCGATCAAGCAGCAGCTCGCGGCAGACGAGATCGACACGTTGATGGGCGCGGTCGCTCGGACGCCGGAAGCCGAACAGTTGAAGTTCATCGACGCCATCAAGGCGCTTCCCATCGAAGGCGCTGCGGAGTTCTGTCGCGACATCGTGACGTCCATCCGCGAGCAAGCGACGCAGGATGAGCCGAATCCTGCGTCTCGCTAACCCCAATCGAAGAACACAGGAGACCTCAGTCCATGCTCGGAAACGAAATAGAGTTTCGCCCCCTGACCCAGGAAACGATCCAAGGCTTGCAAGCGGCTACCGCGGATCCGATCGATGCGATGCGGCTTGCGGCCGACTTCTACGCGACCAACGCGTACACGGCCGAGCGTGCACGCGCGCTCGAAACGGGGCATCCACTGCCAGAGCCTCCAAAGTTGATCTCGCACTACATGCGAGCGCTGGCGCTCGACATCCACGCGAGATTCCGCGTGATGGCACCGTTGTTCAGCGCCGACGAGCTGCGTCGCCTGACGGCGCTCGGGCCGACCGTAGAACAACGATTGGATGACGACGACCACGTGGCCGAGATGCTCATGAAACTACTAGCGATGCATCCTGGGGATGCGGTCCTATGGATTCGAGTTCATCTCCATGATCTCGAGATCAGGTTCGCGTCGTGACCGCACTCGACGCGATGATCCGAGAGCTCATCCGCGAAGAAATCCGCCGATTGATCCGACCGGACGCAATCGTCGCGAATGCCGCGAATGGCAACGGCCCGGAGGAGGATCTCGAACTGCGAGAACGAGCGGCCGGTGTTGCCAGTCGTTTCAAGCGTGCCCGCGGCAGTTGACATTAGTCGTGCGCGTGTATACCATCTGGTATGCCTGTTGAGCCGATGACTCAAATCGCGGTCCGGTTGTCCGATCGTCTGATCACGCGAATCGACCGCCACGCGAAGCGTCTTGCCAAGGACGCACGTGGCGTTCAGTTCACGCGTACCGATGCCATTCGCGATCTGTTGACGCAGGCGCTCGACGCGGCTGAGGGCAAGGATGGTGAGCCATGAGTACGAAGCGAAGCGAGCGCGTCCTAGGACCGTACAAGGATCGCACCGAGTTTCGAGTCATCCAGATCGATTCGGCAGGCAACCGCGAATCAGTCGTGTTCGAGACCGAGGCGAAAGCCGAGCGCTACATCGAGATCTTGCGGGCAGATCTAAACCGCGACGAACACACGACCGAGACCGCTCTCGAAGCCTACAAGACATACCTCAAGGACAAGGGAAACAAGGACACCTCGAGCGATGTCACCGAATGGGCGGTCACCCTGTTCTTTCCCTCGGCCGTGCCGCTGCAGCTCCTCTCTGCGAAGCGATGCGAGGCGCTCTACACAGATCTCAGGACCCGCGTGAGCGAGAAGACGAAGAAGGCGGTCTCCGCCGACACCCATCGCAACGTCCTCGCA
>JANOPP010000717.1:0-21370 GCA_031421915.1 Myxococcales bacterium
TCGGCCGGCACCTGCACGACCATGTTGCGGTTGCGCTTGCGGTAGTAGCGCGAACCCTGCTCGGACTGGAGCTGATCGACGAGGACGGTGCCGCGTCCATCGCCCGTGAAGTAGTCGAGGTCGAGCGTGGGTCGCCCGCCGTGAACCTGGCGATAGTTGCTCGGCGTGGCCTGCACCGTCGGCGAGAACTGCACCATGGTGCGATTACCGGGCTCCATCTTCGCCTGCGCGAGCACATGCAGCACGCCCCCATGCTCCTGCGCGAGGAAACCGAGGATCCCGATCTCGGGCTGCTGGATGATCGGCTGGCTCCAGCGCGTGGTCTTGCCGAAGTTGGTCTCGACCGCGACGCCGTCGATGCTGAAGAACCGCCCCGTCTCGTGGGTGAGTGCGGCGTCGGTGAGCTGCCAGCGCTTCAGCGCGGCGAGCGGAACCGGCGTGACCGCGAACCGGTGCGCGCGCGTCCGCGCCGCGAGCACCGCATCGGGATCCGGCGTGACCACTGCAGCGGCCGGTGCCTGCGCCGAGGCGAGGAACGCGCGTCCACCGCGAGCGATCACGGGTACGCCTCTGGTCCGCGCATGGGCGCGACTGCGAGCGACCGCTCGACGAGACCGATCACGCGCAGGCCTCTAGCTCGCGCACAGCCACGGCGAGGCCGTCCTCGGCCGAGATCAGGGGTGCGAGCTCGGCAGCCTTCGCCGCGAGCTTGGTCTGGCGCAGGGCGATCAGGCCGAAGGCGAGCCGGCCCGCCGAGATGTCTCCAACCCTCACGGGCGCGGGGCTCACTCCTTTTGCGTGCAGGATCCCTCCATAGAAGAACTGATCGCCCATGTGCGGCAGCACGAGCGACGGCCGACCGGCGCGAAGGATCTCGTGCAACGTCCCGATCGAGCCGTGGTGAACGACCGCATCGACCCGCGGCAAGAGCGTCGCAAACGAGATCCGGTCGCGGACGACGAGAACCGTGTCCGGAATCGTGCCCAGCGTGCAGGGCGCGAGCACCTGGATGATCGTCCGCGCTTCGGAAGCTCGCGCGGCGTCGATCAACGTTCGGGTGCGGTCGTTGACGTCGGGCATCGTGCCGAACGTCATCAGGATTGTGGGCCCGCCGGCGAGAAACGCCTCGATCTCCGGTGACAGTGGCGCGGGAACGGGCGCGATCGGATCGAGCCACGCACCGGTGACCACGACATTCGGCTCGGCGTCCACGATCTGCGGCGAGCACGGCACGAGCGTGCGGATCGACGACTGCTCCCGAAACACGCGCACGCGGCGCGGTCGTCCGGTGACCTCGCCGAGCAGTGCGCCGAGCGCCGCGTCGACCTCGGCGAAGAACGGATCGCCCGCTGCGGGATCCGGCGGTGGGCGCGACGTGTACGAGAGCCAGCGCAGCCCGATGTCCGTGGCCGCCGCCTGACCGACATGATCGAGTGCGTTGATCACGGCGAGGTCATGGCCGGCGAACGCCGTGCACGCTCGCTCGTAGTACGCGCGAGCGCGCGATGCGCCATCGCCGAGTCCGTAGAACACGCGTGCGAAGTGCAAGACCTGGTCGACGAAGCTCTGGGCGCGCAGTGCGTCGGTGAAGCCGGCCGCGAACGCGTCCGGACTGACGCTCGCTCCGGTGTCGACGAACGTCGCGCTCACCGGGAACCACGACCGGTACTGCTCCCAGGAGTGGACTGTCACGGCATGATCGCGCCGCATCAGAGCGTCCGCCAGGCGCGCGAACGGAATGATGTCGCCCGCCGTTCCGAACGTAGACAGGAGGACCCGCACCGTCGATCGACGCTAACACGCGACGACGAGGCCGATTCCGAACGCGGCCCTACTTGGTCGCGTCCTTCTCGTAGACAGCGGCGATCGCGACCGGCAGGGACTTGTTGAGATCGAGCGCCATGTCCGTCACCTCGCCCATCGGCGCGCGCGCCTTGAGCTTGGCGATCAGCGGGCCCATCGCCGTGTCGGGGAGCTTGGCGCGAGTCGCGAGGCGACCGAACACCTCGGCCATCGTGTCGCCCATCGTGTCCTTCGGATCGTCGATGTAGAGCGACGGGAGCATGTTGACCTTGACGGCCAGCTCGTAGGTCGCGGCCGCGGCCTCGCCGAACTCCGCCTTGATCTTCTTGCCGAGCTCCGTGCCCTGCCCCTTCAACAGATAGTGCATGCCGGCGGCGCCATCCTCGGCGCCCTTGCCGGTCGGCGTGGGGAGTGGCTCGAGCTGCGCCTTGAGCGTGATGTCGGCGATCGTCGACGCGGCCTTGAACGTGCGCGCGACCACGGCAGCCTCCGCGCGACCGTTGACCATCGCCGCCTGCGACAGCTTCTGACCGAGCAAGTACATCTGGCCCTCGCGCGAGGTCGGCACGCCGCCGGTCTTGGCACCGAGCTCCCCCTTCTCGGCGACGGCGGCCTTGCCGCCGGTGCTGCTGGCGCTGTCGCCCTCCTTCTTCTTGTCGCATGCAGCGATCGTGAGGAGCGAGATCAGAACGAGGACAAGGCGAGAGACAACGCGGACCGGACCGGACATGAAGAGCTCCTTGCGGGGATGCGATCCGGACGGGTCGACGGGACCAACCGTCGCATTCCCGCCGGTTCTAGCTCATCGCTGGCTCATCCGGGTCAGTCCGGGGTCACGTAGCTACCGCGCGATTCTCTGGCGATGAGGTCCATGATCATGACCGCGCGCTGCTCGCTGCCCTTGCTCCACGCGGTGTCGACCCCGAAGGCCTTCGCCAGCTCGACGTTCATCCGGTGACCCTCGAGCGCCTTCTCCAGGTGCTCGCGAACGCGCTCGTGCACCTCGGTCACGTACGTCGGTCGGGTAGGAACCTCGATCCGGCGGGGGTATGGCGCCTTGACGTGCGCCTCCCACAGCTCGACGAAGATCTGCGACATCTGATAGCCGGACGCCGTCGCCCAGTAGGCGTGGCGGAAGCCGAGGCTCTCCTTCCACCGATCGTAGGCCTTGGTCGCGAGCACGCGCTTGGCCTCGAGGTCGGTGACCATCTCGTCGTCGCCCGTGCGGATCGGCGCGGTCGCGAACCTCCGGTGCATGACCTCGCCCCGGTAGTAGTGGGCCATCGCGATGTAGTAGGGGTCATCGATGCGCGGCGCCTTGCGCCAGTCACCGACGGCTCCGCCGAGCGTCGCATCGGCGGCGTCGAGCTGGCCCCGTTCCATCTGGACGAAGCCCTTGCGTGCCTGCGCCTCGACGCGGTCGGCGTACGTGAGGTTCGTCCGGGCGAGCGCAGCGTCGAGCGTGGCCACGGCTTCGGGCCACTGCTTGTGGTCGGCCTGGAGGGCGGCGATGTAGAGGTGACCGTCGATCGACTCCCGGGCGTTCGGGTATGTCGCGACCAGCTCGCGCAGCGTGGTGATGGTCGAGCTCAGATCCCCCTGGCCGTCGTAGACCGCCGCGATGTTGAACAGCGAGACCGGGGCGTAGAGCGACTCCGGGAACTCGGCGATCAGCTGACGGTAGCGGGCGATCGCGTCCTTGGTGGTGCCGGCCTTCGCTGCCTCGTTCGCCTGCTTGAACAGATCCGCCGACGCGACCGACGTCAACTCGGGCTCGCCTCCGATGCCCCCGCCGCTGGCGCGAATCTTGATGATGTCGAGGTCGACGACGCGCGGATCCTTCGCCGTCAGGCCGGAGGAGGAGGGATCGACACGCGGCGCGTGAATTTTCGCCTCCCCGAGATCGTCTGCCGGTGTGATCGCGGGTGCGCCGGCTCCGATCGCCGGTAGCGTCGACGTCTTCGAGCTGCCTCCACAGGCAGCGACGAGGATGAGGAGAAGCGGGATGGTCCGCATTCCTAGTTATGACGTATGAAGCCCCGGATCGGTGTGCCCAGTAACCCAACGCTTTCACTTGACTGTCGGCGTGTCACACCGCTTTGCTATGTGGTGATCACTCCATGAAGGTCGCGTTCACGCACAATCTACGGTTGACCGATGTCCGGGAGACCGAAAAAGAGGCCGAGTACGACTCCGCCGAGACCGTGAGCGCGATCGCAACTGCGATCGAGGCCGCGGGTCACGAGGTCGAAAAGGTCGAGGTCTCCGGTCCGGCGGCGAACCTCCTCGAGCGTCTCGAGGCGATCGATCCCGACATCATCTTCAACACGGCCGAGGGGCAGTCGGGTCGGATGCGCGAGGCATTCTATCCGGGGCTGTTCGAGGAGCTCGGCATCCCGTACACGGGCTCGGACGCGTACACGAATGCCGTCACCCTCGACAAGTGGGTGACCAAGCTGATGGTCGGTCGCGCCGGTATCGACACCGCGCGCGGCATGCTCGTCACCGTTCGCAACTTCGATCACGTGACGGAGCGCGGGCTCGGGCTCGCGTTCCCGGTGATCGTCAAGCCGAACCACGAGGGCTCGTCCAAGGGCATCTACAACGGTGCGCTCGGCTCGTCCGTCATCCGCGAGCCCAAGGATCTCGCCAGCGCGCTCAAGTCCGCGCTGCGCTCGTACCCCGACGGCGTGCTCGTCGAGGAGTACATCGAGGGCGCCGACATCTCGCTCGGCTTCATCGAGGGCGTCGGTCACGATGACGGCCTGCTCACGCCGGTCGAGATGCTGTTCGAGCCGAACGGTAACGGCTCCGGCGAGCGCCAGTTCAACATCTACGACTACCGCCTGAAGAACGTCGAGCCAGGCAAGGTCCAGTACCGCTGCCCGGCGAACATCCCGCGCGATGTCGCCGCACGCCTCCGCTCGATCTCCATGGACGTGGTCCGCGCACTCGGGCTGCGCGACATGGCGCGCCTTGACTACCGCGTCACGCAGGAGGGCCGGATCTACCTGCTCGAGGCCAACGCCCTCCCGCAGCTCGCATCGCACTCGTCCCTGTTCGCCGCCACCGCGCAGGTCGGCCTGACCTACAACGCCACGATCGCGGCGATCCTCAACGCTGCCGCCTTGCGCTCCGGTCTCGCGACCGCGGCACAGCTCAGCGGTGGCGGACGCCGCCCGCGCCGCGTCCAGCCGATCCGCGTCGGCTTCACCTACAACGTCAAGCGCAGCCAGGCAGGCGACGACGAGGCCGAGTGGGATCCGCCGGAGACCATCATCGCGATCGCCAATGCGCTCGCGCGCCAAGGCCACATCGTCGTCCACCTCGAGGCCACGCCGGACCTGCCCCGCGTCCTCGCAGAGGCCGACGTCGACCTCATCTTCAACATCGCAGAAGGTGTCGAAGGCCGTAACCGCGAAGCCCAGGTCCCCGCCCTCTGCGAGCTCCTCGGCATCCCGTACACCGGCTCCGACTCCGCCACGCTCGCGATCGCGCTCGACAAGGCACTCGGCAAGAAAGTGCTGATGCAGCACGACATCTTGACGCCGAAGTTCCAGCTGATGGAGACGTCGCGCGAGCGCCTCGACAGCAACATGAAGTTCCCGCTGATCGTGAAGCCGAACGCCGAGGGCTCGTCCAAGGGCATCGACTCGACGAACGTCGTCGATACCGAAGAAGAGCTGCGCGCCGCGGTCAAGATCTGCGTCGAGAAGTACCGCCAGCCCGCGCTCGTCGAGGAGTACATCGCGGGTCGCGAGTTCACGGTCGGCCTCCTCGGCGACAAGCGCCCCCGGGTGCTGCCGCCGATGGAGATCAAGTTCAAGAAGGACAACCCGCGTCCGGTCTACGACTACAGCGTCAAGCAGGAGTGGGAGCAGCACGTCTACTACGAGTGCCCCGCCAAGCTCACCGAGTCCGAGCAGAAGGCGATGGAGAAGATCGCGCGCGCCACGTTCTGGGCGCTCGACTGCCGCGACGTCGCTCGCGTCGATCTCCGCATGGACGCCGAGGGCCGCATCTACGTCCTCGAGGTCAACCCGCTACCCGGCCTCACCCCCGACTACTCCGACCTCGTCTTGATCGCCAAGGCGATCGGCATGGAGTACGACACGCTGATCGCCGAGATCATGGTTGGCGGCCTGCGCCGCATGCGTGACAAGCGTCGCGAGGAGCGCGAGCTCGAGCGCGAGCGCGAGGCGGCGAGCAACCCCAAGCTCATGCCCGAGAAGGCGAAGCGCCTGCCCAAGCTCGAGAAGCTCGAGAAGCTCGAGAAGGCGGAAGCCAAGGCCGAGGCCAAGGCGGAAGCCAAGGCGGAAGCCAAGGCCGAGGCCGCGAACGCCAAGAGCAACGGCAATGGGAACGGCAACGGCAACGGCAACGGCAACGGCAACGGCAACGGGGACAAGGACGCAGCCCCCGTTCGCGTGAAGCGCGAGCGCTCCGAGCCCGTGGTGGGCGCCCGCCCGGGCTCCGACAACGACGCGAGCGATCCGACGCCGCCGATCACGTCGACCACGACGAACTGATCGCCGCAGCGGGCGACTGCAGCTGATCACGTCATCGAAGACGAGATCCGCGTGGGCCTTTTGTGCTCGGAGGGGCGTCTGCCTGTGACACACAGAGGAGCCGGTGGAAGGGGCGGTTCGACGTGGGCATCTGGGATCTTCGGCTGGGGTTCACCGGATGCACGCCGTTACCGCTGCCAGGTCGCACGGTTTCGCGAACAAGCCTCCAATCCGCTGTAATTCCACGACTCGAAATGGGGTCCGGTCACCATTTCCGACTCGGTCAAGGATCGCGGCTAGGACCGATCTCCATCTCGTACGCGTCGAGCGCATCGACGCGCGGCTGGTAGTCGGCGCAGTCGATCGCATCCAGCTCGGAGGTCCAGCCTGTCGGAGCCTGAAGGACGCGGCCGACAAACCGCAGGTGGTCGCCATCGAGCCAGCCTTCGATCTGCTCGGTTGGCTCGTCTCCGGGGCGCCCCGTGTAGCGGCGATGTTCGATCCAGTGGGTCCACGCCCACGGTGGACCCTCGAGGCGGCCCTCGCCGTGGAAGCCACGCGTGGTCGTCGAGCGAAAGGTGTCGCCGGTGACGGTGAGCTCGGCGACCCAGTCGGTCACGAAGCCACCGCCGTTCGACGCGGTCACAGATTCCTGGCGGATCGTGCTCGCGCCCGGATCGAGGGTGCGGCGCATGAAGATCGCCGAACGCTCGCGGTCGTGGGCGATGTGCGTGCCCGCGTAGCAGGTGACGTTCGGTGGCGGCGGCGGGCCCGTCACGTTCGCCAGCGTCGTCGTCGGTGGCGAGACCGGCGAACCGCAAGCGGCGGCGACCAGAATGACGACCGAGGCGTTGGTGGCGACCGAGCGCACGATCCGGATCGTAGTCCACAGTCAGCGCGATTCCTGGAGTAGCGGGATCGCGAATCGCCTGCCGTGTGCTTCACTCTCCCAATGGCGCTCGAGCAGGAACAGAAGGCCGCACTCCGGATCCTCGAAGGCATCGAGGAAGGAACCATGAACGCTGCGGAGTCGTTCGCGCTCGTCGACGAGGCGGATCCCGCGCTCGTGTACCTGATCTTCACGTGGCTGCGGAAGCGCTACGCGGATCACGCGAACGCTGATGCGGTGATCGGGCGACTACTCGCGATCAGCAACCGCTACACGGCCGTGACCAAGAAGATGAACGAGGGCAAGCAGGACTCCGTCGTCACCTGGTTCGAGGAGACGTACTCGTACAAGGAGCTCGCGAAGGCCGAGTTCATCGAGCTCGTCATCGAGAAGCTCGAGGGCTGAGACGTCCTGACGCTCCGGCCGACCTGTCACCGGGTTGATCGGGGCCACCCGCCGGCTACACTCTGGGTCGGTGAAGGTCGCAACCCGCATCACGATGGCGACGGCGGTCGTCGTGGCGCTGGCGTCTGCGACGTACGCGATGTTCGACCTGCGGGCGCGTGTCGCAGAGCGCCAGATGGCACTCGAACGCGAGGCGCGTGCGGTGGCGAGCACGGTGCGCGTGTCCCTCGAGAACCAGGCGTCGAACGAGGCGCGCGACGCGCGCTACAAGTCCGAGCAGCTGCAGCGCGAGCTCGACGCGGTCGAGAACAAGCTGCAGGCTCTCGACAAGAAGCTCGGCGAGCCGCCCGAGGGAACCGACCTGCCCCCAAAGCCTCCCGTGACGCCGGAGCAGGCGGCGCTGCGTACCCAGCAGCAGGAGCTGATCACGCGGCTGACCGCGGCGCGTGGGGCGGCAGGACTGGCGCGCCCGATCGATCAAGCGCAGGCGTATCGACCGCCGGGGGATGCGCAGCTGCGCGAGCTGAGCCGCGCGTCGGGCGGGTGGCGGGTCAAGGTGATCCCGCGGTCGCGCGCGACCGAGCCCGCAGGTGGAGATGTCAGTGCGGCCCAGCTGCGCCGCCTGGGGACGCTGTTCGATGTCCCGCAGCTCACATTCTCCGATATCGAGAACGACGAGTACTTCTACGCGATGCCGATGCGCGTCGTGTCCGTGCGCGACGACGAGCGCGAGGTGATCGCGATGCTCGAGATCGCCAAGCCTGCGGACGCGATCTCGACGACGTCGGCGGACATCACGCGCGCGCTGATCCTCGTGCTCCTGATCGTCGCGGTCTCCACGACGGTGGTCGGCTACCTCGCGATGCGGTTCGTCTCGACGCCGATCACGAAGCTCTTGCGGGGCATCGACGACGTGGCCAAAGGCGACCTGTCGCACGTGATCCTGTCCGAACGCGACGACGAGATCGGCGCGATCGCGACGCGGTTCAACGACATGACCTACTCGCTCCGCGAGTCCCGCGCGGAGACCCAGCGGCAGAACGAGGACAAGCTCGCGCTCGAGCAGCGGCTCGGCCAGACCGAGAAGCTGGCGACGATCGGTCAGCTCGCCGCGGAGATCGCGCACGAGGTCGGAACGCCACTCAACGTGATCGCCGGGCGCGCACGTTCGATCCAGCGCAAGTCGAAGGACCCCGAGGCAGTCGAGAAGAATGCCGGCATCGTCGCGGAGCAGACGGCACGCATCACCCGCATCATCCAGCGGCTGCTCGACTTCACCCGCCGCAAGGTCGGCGCGACCGAGCGCGCGGCGGTCGATCTCGATGCGCTGGCAGTCACGACGATCGAGCTGCTGGCGGGGCAGTTCTCGCACGCGAAGGTCAAGACGCGCGTCGATCGCGTCGCCAAGCTGCCGCGGGTCGCGGGTGATACCGACCGCTTGCAGCAGGTGCTGATCAACCTGCTCCTCAACGCCGTCCAAGCGATGCCCGACGGCGGCTCGCTCGTCGTCGACACCAGCGTCGTGCGGCGAACGCGACCCGGTCTCGAGTCCAATGCGGATCAAGAGTTCGTGCGGTGGAGCGTCTCGGATACCGGCGTCGGGATCCCGCTCGACATCAAGGACAAGATCTTCGACCCGTTCTACACGACCAAGGAAGGCCAGGGCGGGACCGGCCTCGGGCTCGCAGTGTGCTCCGGCATCGTCAAGGAGCACGACGGCTGGATCGAGGTCGAGGAGTCCGCGGGCGGCGGCACGGTGTTCCGGGTCTACCTGCCCGCCTGAACGCGGTCACATGTCGACGAGGTTGCCGCGGTAGAGCCCGCCGTAGCCCGCGCCGCCATACGGGTTCCCCACGAGCGCGGTGACCTTCTTCTCGGTCGCGTCATCGAGGTCCGTGCCGCGCGTGCGGAGCTGGGATGCCGCGGTCGACTTCATCACGTCGGTCGAGCTCGGATCGTTGAGGATGTGCGTCAGCGCGACATCGACCTCGGGGCCCGCGTTGTACGACGAGTAGATCGCGGTCTGCGCGACCTGCTGGTCGGGGTCGCGGATCAGCGCGGCGAGCTGCTGGCTCGCGCGCGGATCATCCATGTTGGTCAGACCGGAGATCGCGGCGACGCGATCCTCCACCTTGCCGCTGCGCGTGGCCTCGAGGACAGCGACCTGCGCCTTCTCGGAGCCGATCTGGCCAAGCGATGCGAGCGCGGTCGCGCGGACCGACGGGTCCTCGTCGCGCGCGAGGCGGACGAGCATTTCGGTCGACTTCTCGTCGGGGTTCTGCGCCATCGCGCTGATCGCCGCCGTGCGAACCTGCGTGTCCTTGGACTCGAGGGCGCGTTCGAGAAGCTTGCGCGACTCGTCGGTGCCCTGACTCGCGAGCGCCCACACGGCGGAGTGCGCCGCGCCGGGCTCCTTGCTCTCGAGGAGCTCCTGGGCGAACCGGATACCCTCGGGCGCGCCCGAGTTGAGCAGCTGGTGCATCACCTGCATCTTGACCTGCGGATTGTCGCGCGCGGCGGCGAGCATCGCGGTCTTGACCTCGTCGCTCATGCCCGCATTGCCGAGCGCGCCAGCGGCCGAGGCCGCGAGTTCCTTGTCCTTGCCGGTCATCGCCGCGATCAGCGCCTGGCGCGACTCCTCGGTACCGATGCGCCCCATCACGCTCGCGGCGTAGCTCGCCTCGTCGCGGCGGCCGGAGAACAGTGAATCGCTGAGCAGCTGCGCGAGGGCCGGATCGCTCGGGCGTGACTGGGCGAGCAGCTCGAGCGCGTTGACGCGCGTGTTGCCGCGGAACTTGCCGGCGATCTCGACGAGCGCGTCGAACGCCTTCGGGCTGCCGGAGTCCGAGAGCATGCGCATCGCCTCGTAGCGCTCGTTGCGCGAGCCCTTGCCGGCCATGTCGATCGCGATGCGAAGTGCCTCGGGGTTGCCCGTCTTGAGCAGGCGCGGCAGCGCGGCGCGGCGGTCCGCGCTCGTGCCCTGCTTCATCACGCTGATCAGGGCCTGATCGATGTCCTCGCCGTCGAGCTGCGCGAGCTGGCTGAGAGCGCCGGTCATCTGCGCGCGGTCGGACAGCGCCGCCTCGATCAGGAGCTCGCGCGCCTCGGCGCCACCATTCTGCGCGAGCGCAGACGCGGCGGCAGAAGCTGCCTGGCGGTCACCGGTCTTCATGATCTCGCCGAGCAGCGTGGTCGCGGCTGGGCCGCCGATCTCGCCGATCGCGGAGACCGCGGCGTAGCGAGTGTTCTGCCCGCCGTGCAGCGCGGCCTCCTTGAGCACCGGGAGGCCGGCCTCTCCGGCCTTGCCGAGCGCGGAGAGGGCGGCGTTGACGAGCTGCGGATCGCCGGTCTTGACGATGTCGGTGAGCTGCGCGAGGAGGTCCTCGTCGATGTCCTGGATCGAGGACAGCGCGGCCGCGGCGATCCGCGAGTCTGATGCGTCCATCAGCTTGCGCAGCGCGAGGTTCGCGGCCGGCGTGCTGATCGTGCCGAGCGCGTAGACCGCCGAGCTCGCGGTCGAGTAGTCAGCGTTGGTGGAGAGCTGGGTCAGGACCGCCACGACGCGGTCACTGCCGAGCGAGGCGAGCGCGCTGATCGCGTTGCTCTGCGCCGGATCGGCCATGTTCTGCGCGAGGGAGATCAGGAGCTCCTCGCCCCTGGCGCTCTGGGTCGAGCCGAGCGCGCTGATCGCCGCGTTGCGAACGGCGGGGCGATCGTCCTTGGTGTACGCGAGGAGTGCATCGACCGCGTGCTCGCTTGCGATCACCCCGTAGACGCCGAGGACCGCTTCGGGGAAGCCACGGCGCGAGTCATCGAGCAGGGGGCGGAGCTGATTGATGGTGTCGTCGTTGCCCACCGCGCCCAGCTTCTCGGTGACGATCGCGAGGTCGCGCAGGGTCCTGGCGGACAGGGCGCGGTCGATCAACTCGCTCCGCGAGATCCCCGCGGCCTCGGCGCTGATCCGGAGGGGGCGCTTCAGGTGCTGAGGAATCCCACCACCCCTGGGCGCGGAGACCCCCACCGTGGGCTTGTTGGAGGGCTCGCCGCGGTGTGCCGACACGGTCGCAAAGCCGGCGATTCCGGCGAACAGGGCACAGGCAAGCTTCCAGCGGGTCAGAGTGGTCACGGGGGGCTCCTCGGGTCTTTCCGAAACGTCTGTGTCAAACGAACGCCGATTGGTATCGATCCATTCCGCGGTCGGGTCAGGACCTCGTAAGGGAGGGCAGCGAAACCAGACGGAAATGGGACATCCCGACCGTCGTCCGGTTCCACGATTTCGAGGGAAGGTTTCGGGTGGCAACCGCACGCGGGACGAGGTGTCGGCGCGGCACGCGGGACACCCCCGGACGATGACCTCGAGGGTCCGGACGGCGGCGCTCCGCGCGAGTCGCACGCTCACGGAATTCGTCGTCTCGCAAGCGCTCAGCGAGCGCTGGAGCACGCTCACCAAAATGAACCGACGACGAGCGTCCGTCTCGATTGACGCTACCGATGACGTTCGTAGACTGGATCCATGTTGACGCCCGAGCAGACTCAAGAGGTGAAGAAGGCACTGGAGGCTGACCTCCACCGCCTCGGCGACCACGCGCAGTCGGCGCTGGAGTTCACGATGGACCGCGACCGCGATCGGATCGGTCGCGACTCGATGGACGAAGCGACCGAGGAGGAGACCTACTCCACGCAGCTCCGACTCCACGATCGCGAGACGTTCCTGCTCGCCAAGATCCGCGAGGCCATCGAGCGGCTCGAGAAGGGCGCCATCGACGAGTGCGAGGAGTGCGCCGAGCCGATCGGCTACAAGCGCCTCATGGCCCGCCCGGTCACGACCCTGTGCTTCGAGTGCAAGACCGCTCGCGAGCAGGTCGAAGCCGACGAGCGCCCTGAATAGGCCTTTGGAGGTCGATCCCGCGTTGGCGAAGGGGACATCGACCGTTACGCTGCCCGGTTTTGGTTCGTAGCCGCATCCTCTGATACTATTTCCCCGTCGGGGATGCGCGATCGCTACACGATCACCGAGCGACTGGACCACGGCGGTATGGCCGAGGTCTTTCGCGGCGTCGCGGAGTCCATGGAGGGCTTCAAGAAGAATGTCGCCATCAAGCGCATTCTTCCGAACCTGACGAAGAATCAGAAGTTCGTCTCGATGTTCCTGGACGAGGCGCGGCTGTCGCTCTTCCTGCAGCACGCCAACATCGTTCAGGTCTTCGACATCTCGAGGACACCCGACAACGCGTACTTCCTCGTCATGGAGTTCGTCGATGGGTGCAACCTCAAGGGGCTCATCGAGCGGCAGAAGCAGAAGAACAAGCGGATCGAGGTCCGCCACACGATCTATCTGATGATCGAGTGCTGCAAGGCGCTCCACTACGCGCACAGCCTCGAGCACCCGGAGACGAACGAGCCCCTCGGCATCGTCCACCGCGACATCTCCCCGCCAAACATCCTCCTCTCCAAGAACGGCGAGGTGAAGCTCGTCGACTTCGGCCTCGCCAAGGCCAACAGCCAGATCGAGTCGACCGATCCGGGCGTCGTGAAGGGCAAGTTCAGCTACCTGTCGCCCGAGGCGGCAAGCGGGCTGCCGGTCGACCACCGCGCCGACGTGTTCGCGGTCGGCATCATCCTGTGGGAGCTGTTCACCGGGAAGCGCCTGTTCTACGGCGATACCGACTACCAGACCGTGGAGCTGGTTCGGCAGGCCAAGGTCCCTGCCCTCGCCCCGCTCAACCCCGAGATCGACGCCGAGCTCGAGCAGGTCGTTCGCAAGGCGCTGGCCAAGGATCCCGACGATCGATACCAGAACGCCGCCGACCTCGGTGACGCCCTCGCGCAGGTGCTGTTCAGCCAGCGCATGAAGGTGACCGCCCGCGACATCGCGGCGCTGGTCAAGGACGCCCAGGTCGAGATGATGCGGAAGCGGTCCGCCGAGCCGAAAGACTCGCTGATCGACGGCCTGATCCTCGACGAGATGCAGAAGATGACGTCGCTCGTCGACGGCGAGGACAGCAGCACGCCGGCCAACGCGCTCGGCTCGATGTCGCTCGATCCGAGTGCGTTCGTCGACACCGCCGGCTGGGCCGGAGAGATGCAGTCGCAGGCTCAGCCCGCGCGCGGCAAGAAGGCCGGAACGCGCCCGCCGCAGAACAAGACCAAGCCCGGAATGGCGCCGCCCACCGGCGGTGGCGATATCGAGTCGCTCGAGCAGATGCTCGAGCCCGACCGGACCGGCGTGCACAACAAGGGCGAGTCCAAGCCGCCCTGGGCGCTGATCATCGTGATCATGCTGTTGCTCGCCGCGGGAGCCGCGGTCGCCGTCGTCTTCGCCATGGGCTAGCGGTCGCCGGCGCTGCTGGTCAGTGCCTGCCCGTCGGTGCTCAGCGCAGCGCCTGGAGCTGCTTGAACTCGTCGCCCGTCGGCGCGAGCGTCGCGAGGCGATCGATCGCCTCCTTGAGCTCCTTCGGCTTGCCGAGCTTGGCGGCAAGCGAGCCGACCGTGAACCAGCCCAGCACGTAGTCCGGGTTGAAGCGGACCGCCTTCTGCGCGAGCACGAGCGCGTCGGCCGGCTTCCCCTTCGCGACCTCGGCCGCGTAGATGTACGCAGTGAAGATCGACGGATCTGCCGTGATCACCAGCTCGAGCTGGCCCTTCGCGGTCGGGTCGTCACCCTTGATGTACGCGATGATCCCGAGCCCGAAGTACGCCTGCGCGAGGCGACGCGGCGTCGCCTTCTCCAAGGCCTTGATCGCCGCACCGTAGGCAGCCTCGGCCTCGGGGTAGTCCTCGGCGGCGAGCGCGAGCTTGCCCTTGATGATCAGCCCGTCGGCCGTGTCCTTGAGCCGCGTGCCCGCGAGCTGCTTCAGCTTCGCCACGAGGGCAGCGTTCGCCTTGATGTCAGCGGACACGACGTCGGCCGCGAGCAGGAACGTCTCGGCATCCTTGCCCGAGCCATCGAGCGCCTTGCCGAGCAGCGTGGCGGCACCGGCGATGTCGCCCTTGCGGAACGCGAGGCGGCCGCGCTCGCGCTCGAGGTGCCACTTTTCGACGGTGACGATCTTCTCGGCCTGGTCGAGCAGGAGAACAGCGCCCGGGTGCTCGCCGTCGAGCATCCGCGCGCGGGCGGCCTCGAGGAGCTGGCGCGACGTCGCGGCGGCGCCGACGTCCTTGAGCAGCGCGTCGAGGGTGGCGCGACCGCCCGACGGATCGCGATCCTCGATGAGGAGCAGCGCGTGCTCGAGCCGAGCCTCGTAGTTGCCGTTGCGCATCGCCTCGGCGAAGGCGCCGCGCGCACTGCGGAGGTCACCCAGCTCGACGTAGAGACGGCCGAGCTCGAGCTGCGCGCGCGGAACATCGACACCGAGTGGACCGGCGACGACGCGCTCGAGCAGTGCTTTGGCCTTCTCGCGGGCGACGGGATCCGGTGTGCCGCGCTGGATCGCCGCATACACGGTGATCATCGGCACCGTCGCGTTGTTCGGATTGAACTTCGGCTCGATGGTCTTGCGCGCCTGCTCGACGTCGCCTTCCGTGAGATCGACCCATGCGCGACCGATCATGGCGAGCTCGAGCAGCGGCAGCTTCTTGAGCGCAGCGTCGAAGTCCGCCCGCGCACCGGTCAGGTCGCCGGTGAGGAAGCGGGCCTGCCCACGGACCGCGAGGCCACGCGGGAGCGCGACGGCGTCCGGGTAGCGCGCGAGGATGTCGAGCGCCTCGGTCGGCTTGCCGAGCGCGATCATCACGTGCGCCTGGGAGATCCGCGCGCGGCGGCTGCTCGGCCACACGCTGAGTGCGGCGGTCGCGGCGGCCTTGGCCTTCTGCAGCTCGTTGAACGCGTACAGCGTGTCGATCGCCTCTTCTCCGAACCGCTGCTCCTCGGCACCGACGTCGGCACCGGCGCGGATCGCGAGGAGCGCGGCCGGGATGTCGCGGAGCGCGAAGTCGACCTGCGCGAGCGCGAGGTTCGCGAGCGCGACCTGCGCTGGAGACACGCCGCGCGTCTGCTCGGTGATCGGCTTGCCACCCTCCGCGATCAACTTCACGAGCTGGGTCCGGACCTCGATCGTGATGGTGTTACCGGCGGAGATCTTGCCGCTCGCGACGAGCAGGAACGCACGCTCGATCAACGCGGCCGGATGCTCGGGCATCGCGCCGAGCGCGCGGTCGACGGCGGCGAGCGCGCCCTCCCACTCGCCGGTCTGGCCGATCGCGCGAGCGAGCCCGACGGCGTAGAGCGGACGAGGCTCGCGCTCGTGCGATGACTTGAGGCTCGCGATCGCGGCCTTGTAGTCACCCGCCAGCAGCGCCGCCTGGCCGGCGATGTAGAGCACGGCGGCGTCGTTCGGCGCGAGCGCGACCGCGCGGTCCGCCGTGGTCTTTGCGACTTTCGGATCACTCTGCGCGAGCGCGAGGTAGGCCTGCGCGATCGCGGTATCGAGGCCGCCGGCCGCACCGAGCTTGTCGATCAGCGCCTTGGCCTCGTTGATCCCATCGCCAAACTCGTATGCGAGAACCGCGCGTGCGCGCGCGAGAGCGGCGCGATTGTCGACCGTCGAGGAGGCCCGCGCGATACCCGCGAGGCGATCGCGCGCACCTGACCAGCCGAGCCAGGTGTCGGCCTTCGCCAGATCGACGGCCTGATCGCGCGCGGCGGCGATCTGCTTCTTGAGCCGCATCGCGCGGATCTGGAAGCCGGCGAACACACCGCCACCGATCACGGCCGCCCCGACGAGGATCCACATGAACACCGCGAGCCGCGAGCGCGCGCGACGGACGCCGGTCTTGAGTGGCTTGCCGGTCGTCGAGCTGATCGGCATGTCGCTGAACGCGGCCGCCGACGGCGAGGAGTTCTCGAACTGGATCCGCGGATCGAGCCCCGCGGGCTGGGCCGTCGGCTCGTGAGCGGCCGCGCGTGCGGCTCCCATCGCGTGCGGGCCGCCGGCGGCGACGGTCGACTTCGCCCACGCGGGTGAGCCCGGTGTCGCGTGCTCGGGACCAAACAGCGCGTCGACGGCGGCGGCGGACTGCTGCTGCGCGGCGTTGAGCGCCATCGTCTTGTTCGCTGCGTTGTTCGGCGCCATGCCCGGCACGCCGAGGTGCGGCGCCATCGTCGACGCGAGGTGCGCCGGGATCCCCGGCATCGGCTGCCCCATCGGCATCGGCTGCCCCATCGGCATCGGCAATGCGGCGGCGGTCGGCAGCGCCGCGTTGATCCGTTGCGCATTGCGTGGATCCGAGGGCTGCATCGGCAACGGCTGGACCTGCATCTGATAGGGCTGCTGCGCGATCTGCGCCGCGAGCGCCGGGACCTGCGCGACCGCTGTGGGCCGGTTCGCCGCGGGGCTCGGGACGTACGGCTGCACGTACGGTTGACCGAACGACTGCTCCGGCATGTCGATCGGTCCCGACGGCATCTTCACGGCGTTGCGGACGGCAGTGCCCGGACCCGGTGCGCGGGCCGACGTCTTCGGCATTGGGGTCTCCTCGACCTCGACGAGATCATCGTTGTCGAGCTCGACCGACGACACCTCGACGCGACGGCTCGGCTTCGACGAGCCCGGGGCCGGTGCGGCATTGCCTCGCTTGGGTTGCGGGAGCCGCTTCGACGACGCCTTGACCGAGCCGCGCGCGCCCTCGACGGGGCTGCCCTGGATCGGGCGCGCGCGCGATCTCGGTGGAGCAGCGACCGCGCCGAAATCCTCGTCGTCGTCGACCTCGAGCCCGTCGGCGTCCGGATCGACCTCCATCGTGCCCGAGCGATCACCGACCGCCAGCACCGCGGCCGGCGGGATGTAGTCGGACTGCCCGCCCATCGCCTGCTGCTTGCCGGATCGGCCCTTCGAGGCCGGCGCCGCGAGCGAGGTCGGACGCGTGTAGCTACCACCGGTGTCCTCGACGCCATCCTCGTCCTTGGGAGACGTGTCCTCGTCGTCGGCCGAGTGGTTTGGATAGTGCTTCGTGCTCTCGCTCGTCGGGTGCTCACCGGTGCCGCCGACAAAGCCGACGGCCGGGTGACTCGCCGAGACCGCCGGGCGTCCCGCGACGCGCTGCGCATCGGCGAGTAGCTCGGTCAGGCGCCCATCGTGCTGCGCGAGGGGGCGGACCCGCTGGAAGATCTCGACGGCGGCGGCGACGTCGCCCTTCCTGAGCAGCGCCTCGCCCTTGAGGATCTGCGCGGCGATGGAGGTGTGATCGAGCTCGAGTGCGACGCGCATCTCGGCGAGCACTTCGTCATAGCGCTTGAGCGCGAGCAACGCTTGCCCGAGCACGATCCGTCCTTCGACGGTAGTCGGCCGACCGAGCAGGCCCAGGCGACAGACCTTGACGGCCTCCTGGTACTGCCCGGACGTGACCAGCGCCTGGCCCCGGGTGACGAAGTCGCTTTGCGACACCTCTACCCCGAGAGTTTACCCCACCGGGTGTGGGGGCGGCGAATCGGCTCCTGCCCCCGTAAAGCGATTTCTTCCGAGCTAGTTGACGGAAGGGGGGGCCGGGACGGCCGGGTCGGCCGGGCCCACAGCGGTCTCGGGCTCCCCGGGCCGGGTGACGGGCTCCGACAGGCCCGGCATCTCATCGCCCCGCAGCCGGGCCTCGGCGACCATCCACCAGACCTTGCCGTGGCGCTCCCAGCTCTGCATGGCGTGGGTCTCCTTGAGGGTGCCTACATCGTCGAGGTACCAGGAGACCTTGATCTGCACGTTGGCCGTCTTCTCGCTCGGCGTGTCGACCTTGACCACCTCGTAGTCGGTGATCTTGAGGTTGTCGCCGCGCTCGTCCATCTCGTCGACGAACTCGGCCCGCTCCTTCGGCGGTACCTGGCTCGCGGCGATCTCGAACCGCTGCCACCTCATCCCGTCGTTGTACGAGCGGATCGAGTCGGTCAGCGTCTCGCGGTCCTTCTGCGCACCGCCACATGCAGCAAGCATCATCACGAACAGGAGCTTCTTCACGAGTCACCTCCACCAGCCGCGCGCTTCTTGCGAACGGCCTTGATCGCTGCGAGATCGCGAGCACCAAGCTCGCGACTTCCGACCAGCACGACGAGGAACACGAGACCGACGACGCCGGCCTCGACAAGAGTCATCAGCTTGCCGTGCAGCGGCAGGAACCACCCGACGACGAGGGCCGCGCCTGTCGCGATCGCGATCCGGACGAGGCTCGACACCGGAATGAAGGCACCGAGGCGCTTGTAGAGCGCGAAGCCCGAGATCACGGCGCCGAGCACCATCGCGCCCGCCGTGACGCCGGCGGCGACCTCGAGCGTGTTGCCGGACTCCGCGGCGATCGGGATCGCGATGTAGTTGCCGACCGCCGAGACCGTGAGGGTGATCGCCGCGGAGATGATCGCGTCGCGCGTGTGCCCTGCCCCGTTCAGGATGGTCCCGTTGATCGCGAACATCGAGAACGCGACGTTGCCGATCGCGAGCCAGCGCAGCGCCGGACCACCGAGCTGCGCGTAGTCAGGGGCATAGATCAACCCGAGCATGTCGACGGGGTTCGCCGCGAGTACCACAGCGATCGCCATCGCGAACATCAACGAGTAGCGCGCGGTGACCTGGATATAGCTCCGGGTGGACTCCTTGTCGTCGGTGAACGTCGACCGCGACACGAGCGGAAACACCACGAACGTCGCCGCGATGATGGCTTGGTAAGACAGGCGGGCTAGGTTTTGGACCGCGGCGTAGTAGCCGGTCTGGACGTCGGCGAGGACGCTCGGATCGGTGTGATAGCCGGAGAGCCGCGAAGCCCACGGGATCGACTGCTCGATGCCGGACGCGAGCGCGCCCGCGTGCTCGGCGAAGTACTCGGTGGTCAGCCGCTTGATCAGCAGGCTGTCGGCGAACATCAGCGCGTTGAACAGGACGAGGTAGACCGCGACGCCGGCGAAGAACTTGATCAGCGGGCGGACCGGCAGGCGATCGGCCTTGTCGATCTTGCCCGGCATCCCGATCCACACGATCGCAGCGCACAGGATGATCGCGACCGCGGCGACCCAGCCGCCGATCACGCCGATCACGCCCATGCCCGCCATCGCCATGCCGAGCAGGCCGACCACGCGCAGCGTCGCGAAGGTGACGTCGAGACCCGCCTGCTTGTGGAACTGGTGGAGGCCGTTCGCCGTGCCGACGAACACCGCATAGAACGAGTAGCCGCCGACGATCAGACCCGCGAGCATGAGCGGCGCGGTCTTGGTCATGTCGTGCAGGAGCCACGCGACGACCGGCGCCGCCGCGATGAAGCCGACCGCGATCACGAGGCCGAGACGCACGTGCATGCGCAGCCCTGCCTGCTGGACGAGACGCGCCTTGCCGGGCTCCTGCGCCGCGAACCGCGACACCGCCTGGATCGTGCCGGTGACCAGCACGTTGTTGACCAGCGAAGCGACGTTGGAGACGAGGCTGTAGCTGCCGAACGCGGCGCGCGACAGGATGTTCGGGAGCCGGAACTGGATCACCAGCCCCGCGAACATGAAGTAGAACTTCGCGAACGCGATGTAGAGGACGCCGCGCCCCGCGGACGTCCCTGCGGACGATGCGGTCACGGGGGCCGTCCCGAGGGGCGGTTTCTCGTCGGCCGGAGATGAGATCGTCGGCGCTCCCACGGTCTCTTGCCGTTAGCACGCGCGTCGGGGAATCAGCAACTTAACGGCTACTTGGCCTCTGGCCATCGAGGGGGGGATGTGTTGGGTGCGCCGACCGTATAAACTCGTAGCTCATGCCGCCAGATCCCCGTCAACAGACCCAAGTCCCGGCACCGACACCGGCACCACGTGCGCCGGCTCCCGGCGCGGCGGCTCCGGCGCAGCAGCCGGCGTGGCAGCGCGCCCTCAGCTGGGGCGGTGCGCGGATGGACGAGATCGGCAGCGTCGCTGGCGACTACGCGGGTGTCACCGGTGCCCTGAACGACATCGGCAAGGCCTCGGGCAGCCTCCACAACTGGGCTCCCGACATGGGCCCTCTTGGTGGAATCGCCGACCTCGCGTCTGGCGCGGGCAAGCTCCTCAACTGGAACGAGCAGGGACAGTGGGACCCCAATCATGGCGGCTGGGGCGACATCGTCAATGGCGGCGTGAGCCTTGCGGAAGGTCCGCTCAAGATGGCGCCGGGCGTTGGACCCGCGATCGGCGGCACTGCACAAGCGCTGTCCAACGGGTATCAGGCGTACAACCAGTTCTCGGCGATGTCGGCCGAGACGGACCCCGTGAAGCGCGCAGCGCTCGAGCGGTCAGCATGGGGCTCGACCGGTGACGCGACGATCGGCGCCCTGCACGCCGGACTCGGATCGTGGTGTCCCGTCGCCGAGGCATACATCAGCGCGGGCGAGCTCGTCCTCGATGGCGCGGGGACGCTTGCTGGCTGGGCCGGTGGTAGCGATGCGAAGTTCGGCGCCGGCGACGTCGTCGGCGGTCTCCTCGATGCCGTGATCCCCGAAGAGCAGGACGCCTGGAGCAATCAGGCCGGCAGCTGGGTCGACCGGCAGGTCGGCGGCGGCACCACCGGTCTGGTGCTCGGCGCCGCAACGGCGGGTGTCACGAACCTCGTCACCGCGCCGGTCAGCATCGCCGACGCGGCGGCCGGTGGCATCGTCAACACGATCGGCAACATCTTCGATACCGACGCGCCGGGAACCGAACCCGTGCGCGAGGACTACTGGGGTCAGTTCAAGGGCGCAACCGCGACCGCCGCCGGCAACGCGTGGAACTCGGGAACGCAGGCCGTTGGCAACGCGTGGAACTCCACCACGCAGGCCGCCGGCAACGCGTGGAACTCCACGA
>JANOPP010000718.1:0-13429 GCA_031421915.1 Myxococcales bacterium
CGAGGGGACGCGCGCGCGAGCCGGCGGCGGAGATCCGCCACGGGATCGATCGGAGCGCGAACCTTGCCCATCGTTCCAGCGTGCCCGATCCCTCGAAACCGGTCTGTTGTGGGGCCGACATGACGCGGCGAGTCATGCGGAACGAAAACTTGGGCCGATAGTTCGGTACATGTAGGATAAGGTACTCCTCGGGACTCCACGGAACCTATGTCCAAAAACCGAAAGAATCGCGATACATCGGACAGATCTCGGCCGACCGGCACGGACCGGCGGCGAGAGGTTTTGGGGGTGATCGGGCTCGGCGCGGCCCTGTTTCTGGTGGTGGCGATGGTGTCGCTCCAGGCCGGAGCCCTCGTGATGGGCCCGTTCGGGCGCGCCAGCGCGAGCCTCTATTACGGCATCGCCGGCGTCTGCGGATACGCGCTGATCGCGCTCGCGGTCGTCGCCTCGATCCGAACGCTGATCGAGCGCGATCAGGTGATGCCGTGGACGATCACGGTCGGCACCGCGATCGGCGTGGTCTCGCTCGCGACGTTGATCCACCTCGCGGCGTCGGGCTATCGCGTCGCGGGTCACGGCCCTGGTGGTGCCATCGGCGAGCACCTCGCCGAGATCCTGCGCGCCGTGATCAGCACGGCCGGCACCGCGCTGCTCGCGATCGTGGGCCTCGTGGTCGCCGTGGTCGTCGCGACTCCGCTGCGGATGCGCGATGTTCTCACCTCGATCGGTCATGGCGCGCGCGCCGTCGGCCGTGCCATCACGTCGGCGCTGTTCGCCTTCGGTCGGTTCTGGGGCGACGTGTTTCGCGCGATGCTCCCCGAGCGCGGTGAGCGTGATGACGAGGATGACGACGACGTCGAGGTCGATGACGATGACGTTCTCGAGGTCGGTGCGGACGAGCACGGCTCCGATCCGCTGATCATCGAGCGCACGAGCACGAGCTCGAGCTCGATGGAAGAGGCGCCGAAGAAGAAGCGCGAGAAGAAGCTGCCGCAGGTCACCGAGATCGATCTCGCGGTGCCGGGCCCGGCTGCCAACGACGCCACCGTCGCGCCCGCCGCCGACGACGTTCCGGTCAAGGCCGGCGGCAAGCGCTCGCGGTTCCCGCAGGGCACGAAGGCCCCCGAGGTCGCGAATGCCGAGCAGCGCGCACAGGCGTTGATCGTCGACGACGAGCCGGCCTCCAACGAGCCCATCTCCGTGATCAACGGCGACAAGGGCCCGATGATCGTCGAGCCGCGGTTCAAGCACGCCGACAAGGCGGAGATGGCGGCGAAGGAGAAGCAGGCCGACGCGGAGCGCCAGACGTTCATCAAGCTCGGCGAGGGCGAGTACCAGCTGCCGTCGATCCAGCTCCTCAACTACGACTCGGCGGCGCAGAACACGATCGACAAGACCGCGATGCTCGAGCTGTCGGCGAAGCTGACCCAGACCCTCGAGAACTACGGCGTCAAGGGCGACGTCGTCGCGATCCGCCCCGGTCCCGTCGTCACGATGTACGAGTTCGCGCCGGCACCCGGCACGCGCGTCAACAAGATCGTCAACCTCACCGATGACCTCGCCCTGGCGCTCGAAGCCCTGCGCGTTCGGATCGTCGCCCCGATCCCTGGCAAGGCCGCAGTCGGCATCGAGGTGCCGAACAAGAGCCGCGAGAAGGTCTTCATCAAGGAGATCCTCGCCGACGACATGTTCCGCAAGGGCCGCTACAAGCTGCCGATGGCGATCGGCAAGGACATCGAGGGCGGACCTGCCGTCGTCGACCTCGCCCGCATGCCGCACCTCCTCGTCGCCGGCACGACGGGCTCCGGCAAGTCCGTGGCCGTCAACGCGATGATCTCGAGCCTGCTCTATCACTGCAGCCCCGAAGACGTCCGCATGATCATGATCGATCCCAAGATGCTCGAGCTCTCGATCTACGAAGGCATCCCGCATCTCCTCCTCCCGGTCGTCACCGACCCGAAGAAGGCGAACCTCGCGCTGCGCTGGGCCGTCGAGGAGATGGAGCGCCGCTACGACATGCTCGCCACGATGGGCGTGCGCGACATCTCGACCTACAACGAGAAGATCGGCAAGAACCTCGCGAAGCAGGAGGCCGACAAGCTGCGCGCTGCCGCCGACGCCGCGGCCGCGGCTCTCGAGGACGACATCAACAAGGCCGTCGACGCCGACTCGCCCGAGGCGGCCGACGCGCGCGAGAAGGTCACCTCGCCACAGCATCGCCTGCCGTACATCGTCGTCGTGATCGACGAGTTCGCCGACCTCATGATGTGCGCCCCCAAGGAAGTCGAGACCAGCGTCGCGCGCATCGCTCAGAAGGCGCGCGCCGCCGGCATCCACCTGATCCTCGCGACCCAGCGTCCGTCGGTCGACGTGATCACCGGCCTCATCAAGGCGAACTTCCCGTCGCGCATCGCGTTCCACGTCACGTCGAAGATCGACTCGCGTACGATCCTCGACCAGAACGGTGCCGAGGCTCTGCTCGGTGCGGGCGACATGCTGTTCTCCGATCGTGGCGGTGCACCGCAGCGCTTCCACGGCTGCTACGTCGACGAGGAAGAGATCCAGCGCGTCGTTACGTTCCTCAAGACCCAGGCGCGCCCGGTCTACAACCTCGACATCCTCAAGCCGCGCGACGAGGAGGGCGAAGGCGGCCCCGACATCGGCGGCCCGCCGAGCGGCAAGAGCGACGACGATATGTACGACAAGGCGCTCTACATCGTCACGACGACACGCAACGCCTCGATCTCGTGGGTCCAGCGCCAGCTCCGCATCGGCTACAACCGCGCCGCGCGGCTCGTCGAGGAGATGGAGAAGCAGGGCATCGTCAGCCCCCCGGATCACACGAACAAGCGCGAAGTCCTCGTCGCCGCGGCCTGATCCAGGGTCACTTCGAGACGGGAATCTCGACGGTCTGCCGCGCCGGCGTCGGTGCGATCGTGACCGGCACGCACGACTCGAATGTCGCGCACACGCTATAGGTTCCCGGTTCGAGGCCCTCGATCACCGCGTTGCCCTTGTCGTCGCACATCGCACTGGCGAGCCGCTCCCTGGTCTCGCCGGGTGGCTTCAGCATCACCATCTGGCAGTCCGCCGCGTAGTGGATCGCGAGCGTGATCGTGTTCGCGGGGATGGTGATGGTCGCGGGCGTGCGCTTGTTCGCGACGACGGTGACGCGCAGCGGTGCCGGGGTCGCCCTGCCCGGAGCGCCGAACAACTTCACGTCGTAGTCGCCCGGAATCAGGTTGTCGAGCGCGAACACGCCGGTGGAGTCGACCTGCGCGGTGAACCGTGTCTTGTCGCCGGTGACGAGCTGAGCGTTGACGAGGCGGGCTCGCTCGGTCGCGCCGACGACCGTGCCGTCGATCCCCCCGACCGGGACGATCACGAGATCGATCGTCGTCTCCTTCGGCAACACCGCGCGCGTTCCCGACGAACCGAGGGAGGGGTGGGTCGCGACGATCTCGTTCTTGCGCGCCGTCTTGAGAATCCCCGCGATCTGATACGTGCCAGTCGCGTCGGTGACGGTCGAGATGTTGCCCTGCATCGAAAGCTTTAGCGGTGTCTCGGCGCGAAACGCGATTCCCTCGCCGACTGCGACGGTGGCACCAGCGACCGCGGTGCCGTCCTTGGTCGTGACGCGCCCGCGGATGCGCTGGCCGTGATCGAGCGTGATGTCGCCGAGGTCCGTGACCTTGCCCTCGGTCACCACGACGCCTTCGATCACCTTTCGGGCGACGCCTGGACCACCGACGACGACCCCCCACGTCCCCGGCGCCACTCCGGTGTGCGTGAACCGGCCCTCGGGCGAGCGAACCGCGAGCGGCGAGTCCTGCCACGAGAACTCGGGGTGGTCCGTGACGATCAGGCCGAAATACGTCATCGGTTTGCCGTCGAGCATGACGCGCCCGGTGATCGACGAGACGTCGGGGAGCACGAGCTTCACGTTGCGGTCCGGCGCGATCACCTTGGTCCCGTCGAGGCGACGCGCGTCGTTCTGCTCGGCGCGAGCGGCGACGAGCTCGTACTCGCCCGGGGGCACGCCACCGAAGTCGAACGCACCCTTGGCATCCGTCCGCTCGTCGCGGAGCCGATCCATGATCATGAGGCGCGAGCGCGCGTCGATGACAGCCTCGGCGACGGGCTCGCCCTTCGAATCGACGACGATTCCCGCGAGGCTCGAGTCGGCAAGGATCAGGTGAACCTCGACGCGCTGATCGCGAACGAGCTGGACCTCGATCCGTGACGATCCCTGGGTCGCCGTCGTGGCCCACACCCAGAACGCGCCTGCCGGCGTGCCGAGGAACGAGAACCGGCCGTCCGCCCCGGTGGTGTCGTCGAACGAGTCGCTCTCGTTGTTGGCGAGCGTGACCTTGGCGCCGGCCACCGGGTGTCCCTTCGCGTCGACCACCGTGCCGACGAGCTGTGCGCCGACCTCGACGCGGACGACCACACCCGCGCGCGGCGTCTTGCCATCGAGCTCGATGGTGATCGGTGCGGCGGCAGCGTAGATCTCCGACGTCGCGGTCACCGCGTACTTGTCGGCGGCGAGGACAGGGATGGTCCACGCACCCTTCGCGTCCGTCGTCGCGGAGCCGACCCAACCTGTCGCCGCACCTTCGACGCTCACCGTGGCGTCGGCGATCAACGCGCCGTCAGGCCCGACGACCGTGCCTGCGATGGCCGCACCGCGCGCGAGCTTCACGATCCGCTCGATCGTGCCGAGCGGATCCTCGGGCTTGTCGAGCATGAAGCTCTCGGGCGAGAAGCCCGGCGCGGTGATGTTGATCATGTCGTACTCACCCATGCCGCCGAGCTTCGCGATGCCGTCGGAGCCGGTGAGCAGCGAACGGGCGCGATCGGCGACCGTCGCGCCCGCAACAGGAGCGCCCGTATCCGCGGCGATCACCGTCACGGCCACCGTCGCGCCGGGCCGCACGCGCAGCGTCACCGGATCGCTGGTCTTCGACAGGCGGGCACGCGCGATGTCGCTCGACATCGCGTCCTTGTGCGCGATCAGGCGATAGGGGCCGGGGGCGAGGTTCGAGAACGAGTACGCGCCATCCGCCTCGGTCGTCACCTTGCGCGGCACGTCGAGGAGCAGCGTGACCTGCGCGCCGGCGACTGGCTGGAGCTGCTCGTCGACGACCTGCCCTTCGAGCTGGAGCGTCCCGACGTCGGAGTGCAGCTGCTCGCCCTTCGTCGTCGCCGCGCCGGTCTTCACCACGCCGGCCGGGCGATGAATCTCCGCGGAGACTGGTGCCACCGGCGTCGTAGGCTTCTGGGTCCTGCCGCGGGTCGCGAACCAGTACGCGGTCACGCCGAGCACGATCACCGCAACGAGCATCACTACCTGTCCGAGGCGCTTCGGCATCCCGCACATCGTAGCTCAGCGATACGGATCGCCGGGCTCGTAGTCGATGTCCTCGGTCATGTAGCGAGGCCCGATCGGGATGTGCTCGACATCGTTGCAGTGCCACTCGACGAGCCCGCACTTCTTGCACACGTAGACCTCGAGGAGACCGAGGCCACGGCGTGCGTTGAGTGGCTCGCCGGGCTCGGGATCCTCGTAGGTCACCGACATCAACGAGACCAAGGGGTCGGCGCTGTACGTGGCGGGCCATGCGGAGATCTCCCGCGGGATCGCGCGCACGAACTTCATGCCGTTGCAGCCGCGGCACGGGATCGCCTTGCGACGCGCGGGCGGCATCACGATCACGCCGAGGCGGTTACTGCACTGCGAGCACATCCCGCGGGCGGCGTCGTTGCCCTCTTCGAGATGGGCTGCGCGGCAGATCGGGCAGAGCATCGCGCCCTACTCCTCCGCCGGCGGCTGGAGTCCCGGTGTCGCCTTCTTGCCGCGCAGCCGGAACAGGCACTCGCGCGCCCGCGTGATCGACTGGCTCGCGACCTCTTCGCCCTGCACCTCGGCCATCGGGCGAGCCTCGAGCTGATCGATCGCGACCCCCATGCTGTCCACACACGCGATCGTTCGACACGCGCACGCGCGGCCATGGAGCTCGGCGGCGACCTTCTGCCAGCCCTCCAGATCGAACCGCAGCGGTGCATCGATCTTTGGCGCCTGCGGGCCGCCATCTGGATCCGGATCGAACGACCAGCTCGGCTCGTCGAGGCGCGGCGGGCACGCCAGGCCGGACCGATCGCAGGCTTCGAGCGACGCGATGAACCGGCGGCGGATCGCGAGATCGGCGACCGCGACGCGCAGGCGATCATCGGTGCCGGAGCCCGCTTCGAGCTCGGCGACGAGGCGCTCGCCGGTCGCTTCCGCGCCCCGCTCGGTGATCAGCGCGCGCTGGAGCTCGGGCTTCCCGTAGGTCGGCTTGAAGACGTCGTCGTCTGCGAGCTGGCCCAGCACAGGCGCGGTGGGGTCGGCCGGGCGCGGCCGCGACGAGCCGCCACTACACCCGAGGAATGCCAAGACTACCCAGACCGGTCTCATTCACCACTAGGGTATCGAACGCCCGCCCGTGCTACCACCAGGCAAGTCAACGACTTCCCCGTATGAATCCCGGCACCCTGCCGTGCGTCGAAGATGCACGGTGCCTGTTGGGCACTCTGGAGACTCGATATGGACCTCATCGGACTTCTCACTCGTGCGTTCCTCGGCGTCGCAAACCCGACGCCTGCACCTCATCAGATCGCGACGATCCCGATGGTCACGGCTCCCGGCGCGACGGCGCCTGCCGCGACGCCGTCCTCGGCCAACGAGATCGTCGACAAGGTCCAGAAGTTCTACGGCGAGATCAAGCAGGTCAGCGCGCAGTTCCGCCAGGCGGTCACCTACGACACGTTCGGCAGCACCAAGACCAGCGACGGCACGGTGTTCATCCAGAAGCCCGGCAAGATGCGCTGGGACTACCTGGACAAGAAGAAGACCAAGACGTTCGTCAAGAAGAGCTTCATCTCGAACGGCTCGTACCTCTACATGGTCGAGCACGACAACAAGCAGGTGATGAAGAAGAACCTGGCCCAGGATCTGATGCCGGTCGCGGTGTCGTTCCTGTATGGCAAGGGCGATCTCAAGACCGAGTTCGACGCCGCGCTCGACAAGACCGGCAAGTACGGCTCGAAGGAGGACCTCGTCCTCAAGCTGACGCCGAAGAAGGCGTCGGCGCAGTACAAGAACCTGTACCTCGTGGTCGCGACCAAGGACTTCCACGTCACGCAGTCGGTGATCATCGACTCGGCGAACAACGTGAACCACTTCCGGTTCTTCGCGCCCGACTTCCAGAAGCCGATCAAGGACACCTGGTTCGAGTTCGACGAGCGCAGCGTGAAGAACTACCGCATCGTCGACGCGGATCAGCAGCAGAACACCGGTAGCGGCGCCGCCGTCGAGGGTCCGCCCTCCCTCGCGCCCAAGGCCGTGCCGCCGCCCGCACCGACGCCGGCGCCCAAGAAGTGATGTTCGCGGTCGCGCCTACGACGTAGTGCGACGGCGCGACGCCCAGGTTCGATGAAGCTCGAAGCGTCGCTCCTGCGCGAAGGTCGTGCGCGCGGACAGGGCGCCTGCGATCGCGACGAGCCCGAGCGCGATACCGCCGATCCACGGCAACAGACCGACGACGATGGCCGAGACCACGGCAATCGTGCCGAAGATCGCGAGCCGCCGGCGTGCCCGGCTGCGGATCGGCTGCTCCGCGCACACGCGCGGCGGCATCGCAGCATCGGGATCTGCGAGCAACGCGTCACACGCGCCGATCGACGCGAGATCGGCGCGCCAGATCGCGACGGCGCGCCGCACCCGCAGCATCTGTGCGATCGCGATCGCGCCTTCTCCGTCGTCCCGCATCTCGTCGACGATCTCGAACGGCGAGCGATCGTGGAGCGGCGTCCACGACAGGGCGCGGCCGTCGCTGACGAGGCACGCGTCGCGGCAGCGGCGGATCCGGCGCGCGATCCGACCGACAGCGTTGCGCGCACCTGGCGCCTCTGCCGTCGCCCGTAACCCGAACGCCGAGCAGCTCTCGTGTGGCGCGAAGCTGCAGCGCACGTCGCGCAGCGGGCCGCGGCCCGACAGCCAGCGCCGGTAGAACCCGATCAGCCATGCGAGCACGCGCTGGATCAGAGGCACCCCGCGTCGGCGACAGAGATCAGCTCGAGCAACTGGCATCCCAGTTCGCAGCCCGGGTCGGCGAGCCAGTCGCACGCGCTCGCGCGATCGATCGCCGCCGGCTCTGCGGGCGGTCTGGAGTGCGTCGGATGCAGCCCTCCCGTCGCGGGATCGATCGTGTGGCCTCGCTGCTTGCTGGTCGGAGCGTCGCGCTCGAGGGCGGGCCACCGATCGCGCGTCGCGGCGAGGCCGCGCTCGAACGCGGACAGCACGGCGGCCTGATCGTCGTCGACGACCTCGAGCCCGACGAGCGCGGTGAGTGCATCCTCGGCCGCCTCGGCGGTCTCCGCGAGCACCGCGAGCTGCGTGACTCCCTCGATCCTGCGCGTGGTCAGCTCGACGCGCTTGCCGATCGTCACCGCTGCATCGGTGCCTCCGAGGATGCCGTGGTAGGTGAACTGCGCGGCCTGCCCCTGCGCACGGACGTGGGCCTCGATCAGCTCGAGGGTGGCGATGGTGTGGTCGTGCTCGATGATTCTCTCAACGTGTGGCGGACTTGGTCGGTGTCAACGGGCCCACCGATAGACTCTCGTGTCACTCGATAGACTCGAGCGTCAGTCGGTGACAGCTTCGCGGCGTGGAACCGAAGTTCGTCGACGCGGGTGGCCTGCGCTTCGCCTACCTCGAGGAGGGCACCGGGCCCCTCGTCCTCCTGATCCACGGCTTCCCGGATACCGCGTACACGTGGGACGCGACGATGACCGCGCTCGCCGCGGCCGGCTATCGCGCGGTCGCACCGTTCACGCGGGGCTATCACCCGACGGCGATCCCGACCGACGGCGCCTACGACACCGACACGCTCGGCAAGGACATCGAGTCGCTGATCGACGCGCTGGGCGGCGGCGAGCCCGCGATCGTTGTCGGGCACGACTGGGGCGCGAGCGCCGCGTACGCCGTCGCCGCGATGGCCCCCGAGAAGGTCCGCCTCCTCGTCACGCTCGCGATCCCGCACCCCGCTTCGATCGTGCCGACGCCGCGGCTCGCGTGGATCATGCGGCACTTCGTGACGTTCCGCCGCAAGAACGCAGTGGCGAACCTGGGCGCGAACGACTTCGCGCTCGTCGACGAGCTCGTGCGGCGGTGGTCGCCCGCGTGGAAAGACATTCCCGCTTCGGAGACCGCACGCGTGAAGGCTTCGTTCCGCGAGCCTGGCGTCACCGAGGCCGCGCTCGGCTACTACCGCGCACTTCGCATCAAGCTCCCCACTTCGATGCGCCGCCCGATCACGGTTCCGTCGGTCGCGTTCGCGGGCGAGCACGACATGATCGCGCCGCGCATGTACGAGAAGGCGCGCAAGCGGTTCACGAAGTCCTACGAGGTCGTCCAGGTTCCCGGCGGACACTTCATGCACCGCGAGCACCCGACCGAGTTCACGATCGAGCTCGTTCGGGTTCTCGACGACCATGCCGCCCGCCGCCGCTGACCGTCCCGAGGTATGATGGGGGATGCGTTGGCTGTGGGTCGTCGTGCTCGCCGGGTGCGGCCGCGTTGGCTTCGAGCCGCTCGCAAGCGCCAGCGGTGACGGCGGAACCACCGACACGACGCTCCCGATCGACGCGCTCCAGTGCCTGCCCACCTACACGCTCGTCAACGGGGGCTGCTATCGGGTCCAGAAATCTCCTGCGCTGTCATGGGCCGACGCCGAGGACGCGTGCGAAGACGACGGCGCCGGCGCCCACCTCGTGGTCCCGATCGATCTCGCGGAGGTACGACTGATCCAGGACGACGTCCTCGGTGCGGCCGTCGCCGATGCCTGGATCGGGATCAGCGATCGCGCCTTCGCGGGGACGCACCGTGCGGTGACCGGCGGCATCGCCTTCACACTGTGGGCTCCGGGCCAGCCAGACGCCGCCGACCCTTGCGTCGACATCGGCGCCAGCGCCGACATGAAGGACAGCGCCTGCACCGACGTCAATGACTTCATCTGCGAGTACGACGGCGTGCCTGCCGATCGTACCGCCTTCTAGCGGTGTACGATCGACCCATGGGTGAGCGGCCGCTGCTGATCTTCGTCAGCGACATCCATCTGACCGATCGACTCCACGGCAACGCCGTCAGCAAGGCCGATCAGTTCAACCGGTTCTGGGAACGTATCCAGATCGCCCGCGGCAAGCGCCCTGCCGAGCTGTGCATCGTCGGCGATCTGTTCGATCTCGTGCGCTCGCCCTCGTGGTTCGAGGGCCGTCACCGCCCGTACCACGGTGCCTCCACCAACGGCGTCGTCAAGAACGTCGAGAAGATCGTCGAGGAGACCATCCGCCGCGAGGCCGACTTCTTCCTCGCGATCCGCTCCAAGGTCCTTGCCGGCGAGCTCGGCGTCCACTACGTCGTCGGCAACCACGACCGCCTGCTCCTCACCTCCCCCGCCGCGCAGCAGCTCGTCGCCCGCGCCCTCGTCGGCAAGGACTCGATGCCGCTGCACACCGAGATCGCGTTCCCCGATCACGGCGTCCTCGCCTACCACGGCAACGTCGGCGACCCGATCAACGCGTCTCCCGACGGCGACGCCACGATCGGCGACGCGATCGGCTCCGAGCTGATCCTCAAGTTCCCCCGGATGCTCCGCAAGCTCGTCGGCGAGGACCACCCGGGCATCGAGCACGTCGACGACATCGACGACGTCCGCCCCGTCTACGCCGTCCCGTCGTGGGTCCGCCAGCAGAGCGTGATGCGCAAGGAGCTCCTGCGCCCGATGAGCCAGGTCTGGAGCGAGGTCGTCGACGAGTTCCTCGCCAACGAGTTCGTGCGCGACTGGCTCGGCCGGCAGCGCAAGACGTTTTCCCTCGATCTCGGCAAGAAGCTGCGCCTGCTCCTAGAGCTGTCGCGCAACAAGCTCATGGCGCACGGCTCCGACGAGCGGCTCACCCAGCTCTACAAGTATTTCCAGCACAGCTTCGACGGCAAGATGTCGACCGTCGCCGCCGCCGAGCTGCAGAAGCGCCACGGCTATCGCTACGTGGTGAACGGCCACTCGCACTTCCCGTCGATGCAGCCGCTCGGCAAGATCGAGGGCAAGCCCGCCGTCTACTTCAACACCGGCACGTGGCGAGCGGTGCACCAGATCGGGCACGACCTCGGAGGTCGCCCGAGCTTCCTGGCGTACGACGCGATGACCTACGTCGTGTTCTTCCCCGATGGGGACAAGCTCGGTCGCGACTACGAGTGGTGGACCGGCGCGATGGTCGCGCGCTGATCGCGAGCCCCCTGGTGCGCCTCCGCCCTCTGCTCTGGTTCGACTGCACCGCCGGTGCGGTGGTCGGCATCGCGATGCTCGCCCTCTCGGGCGTCCTCGCACCGCTGCTGGGCATTCCGCGCGCGGTGCTGGTGACCACCGCGATCGTCAACCTGGCGTACGGCACGTTCTCGTTCTCTCTGGCGCGGCAACCCGAGCCACCTCGTCGCCGCGTGCGCGTGCTCATCGCCGCCAACGCTGCGTGGACGCCTGTGTGCGTGATCCTGGCCGCCGTGCACGCAGGACCCGGAAGCTGGCTCGGCGCCGCCTACTTCCTTGCCGAGGGAGTGTTCGTGGGAGCCCTCGCTGTGTTCGAGATGCGAGCGGTGGGGACGAACGCGCCGACGAGGTGAGAGGCGCCCGCGCGGAAAGAGAAGGGGACGAGGGAAAGGGGACGAGGGAAAGGGTGAAGTCGGCCGCATCGGCGAGTTGACGGCCCGGTACCTCGGGCGGCGGGCTCTCTCGCCCCGCGCGCTTCCGCGCATCGGACCGCGCCGAGCGCGTGAACGATGCTGCCCGACCGGCGCACCGCCGCGGGGCTGATCCGTCGTCGAACGCGAGCACCTGTGCGGCGCTCGTCACGGTCCGTGCGCGGGTCGCGCGCTGAGGGCGAGAGAGAGCCCGCCGCCCTCGGAGGCCCCGGAGCCCTGGGGGGAGAGGAACACGCGCACGGGCACTTCGTGTCTGGCGCTCTCTCGCCAACCCGCACTCAGGAGAATGAACATGTTGATCGCTTATGAAGTCGCCCTCGAAGTCGTCCGCGAGCTGAGGCCGCTGGTCGAACAGATCAAGAAGCACGACAACAACCTCGCCAAGCAGCTCGTCGATGCGGCGAACAGCACCGTCCAGAATCTCGCCGAGGGCGAGCGGCACCGCGGTGGCAACAAGCGCGCGAAGTTCGACATCGCGCACGGCGAGGCGAACGAGATCAAGGGCAGCCTCGATGTTGCGCTTGCGTGGGGCTACATCGCGGATGACAGCGCCGCTCGAATCAAGCTGCGCCGTCTGCTTGCACTGTGCTGGGGCCTCACGAATGGGCCTCATCGGACCAGCAAACGAATCGACCCGCTACCCTAGCGGCAGAGGCGGTAGAGCCGCTCAAGCTCGCGAACGAGCAGAACCGCACGCGTCGCAGGGGAGTGTGTCCTGGTGCAGATTGCGTCATCAGGATCGACACGACCTTCATCACACCGAGACTCCGCAAGACGGACTACGGTACCTGGATGACGGTCGGCAGGAGAGTTCCATCGTCTATGCGCGGTGGTCGAGTAGTCATCTCGCCGCTCTGCTGGCTGGCACTCACGATCGCCGTTGGCTGCGGTGGGTCGACAAGGACGCAGCACGTAGCGAATCCCGCTACGACGCTCACGCTCCTGGAGGCGGGTGCCGAGCCACGCCAGCGGCTGCGCTATGAGGCCAGCCTTCATGCGCCGGAACGGATGGAGGTGAGCCTGAAGGTTCGTATCTCCAAAGCGTTCACGAACACGGTGCTCGAGACGGGACGACGTAGCGTCGACCTCCCCACGGTCAGGATCAGTGGACGACTCGCGGTCAGCAAGATCACTGCTTCGGGTGATGCCCTGGTGACCTACGAGCTCGAGGATACCGCGGTGCTCGATGATCTGGTCGACCCCGCGGCTCGTCGACCGATCGAGCTCGCGATGAGCGAGTTGAAGGGATTGCGAGGGTCTTGGCGGATGTCGCCATCCGGTGCGCTGTCAGACATTGAATTTGTCAATCCGAACGGGTCGAAGTCTGGACGTAGCCCGCTGTCGAACATGGACGAGCTGATTCCAGAGATGTCCGTCGTGTTTCCAGATGCAGAGATCGGCGTCGGAGCGACATGGGAGGCAAGGTCCCAGCGTTCGATTTCCGGTGTGATCTGGGAACGAACAGCAACCTACCGGCTGCGCGAGGTCGCCGAGACGAGCGCGATCGTCGATGCGAACGTCGTGATGCGTGCTTCGTCGCAGGCGCTGACCGTCGAGCCTAGTGCATCGACGAGGCTTACTTCAGGCAGTGTAATCGGAAGCGCAAACCTGTCCGTGCCCCTACGCGGGCTCGTG
>JANOPP010000719.1:0-18158 GCA_031421915.1 Myxococcales bacterium
CATGGGTCCCGAGGTGGAAGATCGCCGCGACCCAGTTGCCCGTGCCCGCGGCGACGAACATGAAGCCGAGCTGACTGACCGTGGAGTACGCGAGGACCTTCTTGAGATCGGTCTGCGCGAACGCCATGAAGGCCGCGGCGAGGGCCGTGAGCAGTCCCACGGTCGCGACCACGATCATCGCCGTCGTCGACGCCGAGAACAGGAACGACAGGCGGCACACCATGTACACGCCGGCGGTCACCATCGTCGCAGCGTGGATCAGGGCGGAGACCGGCGTCGGGCCCGCCATGGCGTCGGGGAGCCACGTGAACAGCGGAAGCTGAGCGCTCTTGCCGCACGCTCCGATGAACAGACAGATCGCCGCGGCAGCTGCGAGGCGCTCGCCGCCCCAGAACGGCTGGACGTACGCCGCACCGACCGCGGTGCCCTTGAGCTGCGCGAAGTCGAGCGTCTTGGTCGCCCAGAACAGGAGGAACATTCCGAGGAGGAAGGCGAAGTCACCGATGCGGTTGACGATGAACGCCTTGCGTCCCGCGGTCGCGTAGTCCTCGCGCTCGTACCAGAAGCCGATCAGGAGGAACGAGCACAGTCCGACGCCTTCCCACCCGATGAACATCACCGGGAGGTTCGCGGCGAGGACGAGGATCAGCATCGCGCCCGTGAACAGGTTGAGGTAGCCGAAATACGCCGCGTAGCGCGGGTCCTTCGCCATGTAGCCCGTCGAGTAGATGTGGATCAGCGTGCCGACGAACGTGATGATCAGGATCATCACGGCCGACAGCGTATCGAGACGGAACGCGAGCTCGACCTTGAGGTTGCCGACCTCGATCCAGGTGTAGACGTTCTGCGCGATGCCAACGCCGCCCTGGCCGGCCTTGAACGCCTTCCAGAGCTCGCCGAACACGAGCCACATCGAGAGGCCGCAGGCGCCCGCGACCGCGGCGATCGCGATCGTGTGGATCGTCCCCTTCGAGAGGCGGCGTCCGAGCGTGAGGTTGATCAGCGCCCCGAGCAGGGGCAGGAGCGGGATCCATGCAAGGACGGGGAGCCCGAGGAATTTGAGCGTGGAGTAGTCCATCTCTTAGTGCCTCAGCGTGGTGAGACGATCGACGTCTACGTTTCGCCGCCCTCGGAAGACCGCCACCACGATCGCGAGTCCGACCGCGGCCTCGGCAGCCGCGACCGCGATCACGATCAACGCGAACGTGTGCCCCGAGAGGTCCCCCCACATGCGGGAGAACGTCAGGAGCGTCATGTTCGCGGCGTTGAGCATGAGCTCGACGCTCATCAGGATGATCAGCGCGTTGCGCCGGAGCAGCACACCGACGGTGCCGATCAGGAACAACAGCGCCGCGAGCACCAGGAAATGCCCGTAGCCGACATTGAAGAGGAGGTCACTCACGCGTGACCTCCCGAGTGCGCCGCTTCTGCCTTGGTGGCGGCCTCGTCGCGCGGGACCTCGCGCGGCTCGCCCGCGTTGTTCTGGTCCTCGTGCAAGGGGCGCGCGATCGCGATCGCGCCGACGACCGCGATCAGGAGCAAGATCGAGATCGCCTCGAACACGAACAGGCCGGGTCCGAACAGGTCCCAGCCGACAGCCTTCACGGAGCCCCAGTCGACATTCTCGGTGGTGCCGACGATGTCGCCGGGCAGCGAGACGGGCGCGGGTGCGTTGACCGCGGTGAGCGGGTTCGGCGGCTGGACCTTCATCAGCATGAAGATCAGGCGGCCGACGAGGTAGACGATCGCGAGGCCGCCGATGGCCTGACCCGCACGGCCCGTCGGAGCGACCGGCTCGTCCTCGGGCCGGTTCAGGATCATGACGACGAACACGAACAGCACCATGATCGCGCCGGCGTAGACCAGCATCTGGATCACGGAGAGGAAGCTCGCGTACAGCATCATGTAGACGGCGCTGATGCCGAGGAAGCAGCCGACCATGCCCATCACGGCGGCGATCAGATTGCGGCGGGTGACCACGAACAGCGCGCCACCGATCGTCGCGGCCGCGAACGCCCAGAACAGGAGCGCCATGCCCTTGTCCTTGGACTCGATCTTGTCGGAGTGCGGCGACCGCTTGGTGATGTTCACGCGCGCGGGCTTGTTCCCCGCCTGCGAGGGAATCGGATCGGCGATCGCCAGCGACGGTGCGATCGCATCGATCGCGCCGAGCGTCAGCAGCATCGTCAGGATCAACAGCAGGACTCTCATGACGCCCTCTTCTTCACAGAACTGGCGATCGCCGCCTCGAAGTCCGGGCGGAACTTGGTGAGGAACCCGAGCATCGGCCACGCCGCGGCATCGCCGAGCGCGCAGATCGTGTTGCCGGCGATCCCGTGCGAGATGCTCGCGAGGAGGTCGATGTCGCCGGCCTTGCCTTCACCAAACGCTACTCTGCGCGAGACCTTCTCGAGCCAGCCCGTTCCCTCACGGCACGGCGTGCACTGACCGCACGACTCGTGGGCAAAGAACTTCATGATCCGCCACACCGCCTTCGGGATGTCGCACTGGTCGTCAAGAACGACCACGCCACCCGAGCCGGCCATCGTGCGGAGCTGACGACCGCCGCCGAGATCGAACGGTTGTGTGGGCGAGACCTGTACGGGCTTGATGCGCTCGTCGGTCTGCAGCGCATCGAACTCGCACGGCACGTCGAGCTCCGACGCGTCGAGCGGCGGCATCGAGACGCCGCCCGGGATCACGGCCTTGACGGCTCGCGGGCCTTGGCCCGCGGATGATGCCGGGCCCTTCCACATGCCGCCGCAGACGTCGTTGATGATCTCGTTGAACGTGATGCCCATCGGCAGCTCGAACACGCCGGGCTTGTTGACGTGCCCCGAGACGCACAGCATGCGGGTGCCGCCGGAGCGACCGGTGCCGAGCTCGTTGAACCACGCCCCGCCCTTGTCGATGATGAACGGCACGTTCATCAGGGTCTCGACGTTGTTGACGATCGTCGGGTTACCGAACAGCCCCTTGACCGCCGGGAACGGCGGCTTGAGGCGCGGCTGACCGCGGAGCCCCTCGAGGGAGTTGAGCAGCGCCGTCTCCTCGCCGCAGATGTACGCACCCGCGCCGCGATGCACGGTGAGCTGCACCTCGAGGCCGGTGCCGAGGATGTTCTTGCCGAGATACCCGCGCGCGTACGCTTCGTCGACCGCCTTCTGGAGGACGACGTACTCGCGCATCATCTCGCCGCGGATGTAGATGTAGTTGTGCACGGCCTTGAGCGCGTGCGCCGAGATGATCATCCCCTCGATGAGGAGGTGCGGATCCCAGTAGATCAGCTCGCGGTCCTTGCAGGTGCCGGGCTCGGACTCGTCGGCGTTGCAGACGAGGTGGACGGTCTTCGCGTCCTTGGGGACGAAGCTCCACTTCATCCCTGTCGAGAAGCCTGCACCGCCACGGCCGCGCAGGTTCGACGCCTTGACCTCGTTCGTGATGTCCTCGGGGCGCATCGCGAGCGCCTTGCGCAGCGTCGAGTAGCCGCCGGTCTTCTCGTAGCCAGCGAGGGTCTGCGCCTCCTGGTTCCCGAACCGGGCGGAGACGAGCTTGGTGCCAATCGGCGCAGCCATTACACGACCTCCGACTCGGGATGCGGGTTCGCTTCGAGGTCAGCGACGATCTTCGCGACCTGATCCGGCGTGATGTCGAGGATGTACTTCGTCCCGGCGATCGCGCACGGCGCGTTCGCGCAGGCGGCGATGCACTCCTCCTCGATAAGCGTGAACTTCTTGTTCGAGGTCGTGCCGCCCTTCTTGACGCCGAGCTGCTTCTCGAACGCAGACAGGACCTCGTAGCCGCCGCGCAACATGCACGAGATGTTGGTGCACATGCGGATCGTCGTGGTCCCCGACGGTTCGCGCCGGTACATCGTGTAGAAGGTCGCCACGCCGTAGACGTGGGCGTACGGCAAGCCGAGCGTCGTCGCGACCAGCCGGAGCGCGTCATCGGAGAGATGCCCGTGCTCTTTCTGGGCGAGATGAAGCGCCGCCATCACCACGGGTTGCTTCGTAGGGTAGCGCTCGCAAAGCGCCAGGATCTTCTTCTGGGCGTCCGCGGAGAATTCGAGTGACATCGAGGTGTTGCAGAAATTAGGACGGTGGTGGGGCGGGGTCAATCGGTGGGGTGGTCAAACCGGTGGGTGGGGATCCTGTGGTAAGTCGTCGCGGCATGGCCCAGGACGCCCCGTTGACCCGTGTGGAGAAGCTCGCGCTCCGGTTCGGAGAGTTCGCCAACGAAGACCCTCGCGGCAAGTGGCTCCAGACCAAGTTCCTGCGCGGCTTCTCGTACGTCTGGGTCCGCTCGGTGATCGCGCACCGGATGCTGGCAGAGGGGCTCGAGGAGCTGATGGCGCTCCGCCCGACCACGGGAGTGATGCTCGTCGCCAACCACCGCAGCTTCTTCGACTCGTACGCGATGCTGCTCGCCTGCTACATGGGCCCGGTCCCGTGGAGCAAGTCGTTGCAGTTCCCGGTCCGCTCGAACTTCTTCTACGACCAGCCTCTCGGCATCGTGATCAACGCGGCGATCGCGGGCGGCGCGATGTACCCGCCGATCTTCCGCCAGGCCGAGCGTCGCCAGCTCAATGACGAGGCGCTCGACCGCATGGTCGAGATTCTCCAGCGCCCCGGCAGCGTGCTCGGGATGCACCCCGAGGGCACGCGCGGCAAGGGGCCCGACCCGTACACGCTCCTTCCCGCGCAGCCCGGCGTCGGCAAGGTCGCGCTGCTTGCGAAGCCGATGATCGTGCCCGCGTTCATCAATGGCCTCGGCAACAACATCGTCGACGACATCCGCGTCAACTTCACGAAGGAAGCGCGGCGCTCGCGAGCGATCCTCACCGTGTTCGGTCCGCCGATCGACTACGAGGATCTCAAGGCCGAGAAGCCGCGTCCGACGCTCTACAAGAAGGCGGCCGATCGGTTCATGACCGAGGTCAAGAAGCTCGCCGAGATCGAGCGCGCGCTGCGCGCGGACCTCATGATGGGCAAGATCTCTGACGAGGACCCGCGCTGGCTCGACAATCGTGGCGCGAGCAAGCTCTACGCGCGCGAGGGCTGAGCTGTCCGCGTCGGTGCTACGATAGCTCGATGCCCGCCGGCGACGACGACACGGTCGCGAGCTCCGTCGCGACGCTGTCCGGAGTCGGCGCGCCCACGGAGCACGCGCAGGTCCTCGGCGATCGCTACAGGATCGTGCGCTGGCTCGGGGGCGGTGGGATGGGCCGCGTCTACGAGGTGCTCGACGTGGAGCTCGGCGAGAAGGTCGCGCTCAAGGTGCTGCGCGCCGGACTGACCGACGACGCGATCGAACGGTTCCGCCGCGAGGTGCGGCTGACGCGCCGGATCCAGCACAGGAACGTCGCGCGCATGTTCGACATCGGCGAACACGCCGGCGACAAGTTCCTCACGATGGAGCTGGTCGATGGTCAGCCGCTGACGCGCGAGCTCGGTGGTTCGATGCCATGGCCTCGTCTGCAGCGTCTCGCCGTGCAGATCTGCGATGGGATCGCGGCGGCGCACGCGGCAGGCGTGATCCATCGCGATCTCAAGCCCGACAACATCCTGATCGAGACCGGTACTGACCGTGCGGTGATCACCGACTTCGGGATCGCGCGCAGTGGCGACGAGGCGCAGGTCACGCAGGTCGGCGCCGTGATCGGCACGCCACGCTACATGTCTCCCGAGCAGCTCGCCGGCACCGACATCGACGCGCGTGCCGACGTGTTCTCGCTCGGCGTGATCCTGTTCGAGATGGCGACCGGATCGCGCCCGTGGTCGGGCGACAACCCGATCACGATCGCCGTGAGCCAGGCGACCCAGCCTGCCCGCGCCTTCCAGTCGATGACAGCCCCGCTCGGGTACGGCGCGCTCGTCGCGCGGTGTCTCGCGCTCGATCGCGCGCGTCGGCCGGCGAGTGCCGCCGAGATCGGGGCCACGATCGCGTCGCTGACGGCGGACACCATGGCACCGCGCGCGCAGCGCCCGGCAAGCGCGCCCTCCCCGGCCCCGACCGAGGCGCCTTCTCCGTCACCGACCACGGTGTCGCACGAGACTGCGATCGCCGTGCTGCCGCTCGCGTGCGTTCCGGCCGACGAGTACCTCGCCGCCGGCATCCTCGAAGATCTGATCGACACGCTGTCGTCGACGTCGAGCCTGCGCGTCCGCCCCGCCGGGCACGCACGAGGCACGGCGACCGAGCCGCGCACGCTCGGCCGCGAGCTCGGCGTCGATCACATCGTGACGGGCTCGCTGCGCCGCACGCCGACGGGCCTGCGGCTGTCGGCGCGGCTGCTCAGCGTCACCGATGGCTTCCAGATCTGGGCGCACCGGATCGACTGCACCGAGGCCGAAGTGCTGACCGGGAGCGACCAGATCGCGCAGGGCATCGCGCAGGCGCTCTCGACGCGTGCGTCCCCGGGCTCCGATCCGATTGATCAGCGAGCCGTCGATCTCTATCTGCGCGCCCGCGCCGAGCTGCGCCGGTTCTGGGGCGAGCACGTGGAGAACGCGACCCAGCTGCTCGAGCAGGCCGTCGCGTACGCGCCGAGCTCGCCGCAGATCCTCAGCGCGCTCGCGTTCGCCGCTGTCCAGACCTGGATCCGCCGGGGCCATGCCCACGATCGCCCACGCGCTCGCGAGGCGATCCAGCGCGCAATGACCACCGGGCACGGCGAGGCCTACCTCGCGTCGGCCATCCTCAAGTTGAACGAGGGCAAGCTCGAGGAGGCCGCGACCGAGCTCGCGACCGCGATCGTGCGCTCTCCGATGTCATCACAGGCGCACGAGGTCGTCGGCCGCTTGCTCGTCGAGGTCGACTCCGCGGTCGAGGGTCGTCACCACTACGAGACCGCGATCGGCCTCGACCCAGGGCGGATCCAGATGATCGCCGGTGAGCTCGCGCGGCTCGACGGCCTCCAGGGCAACTGGACCAGCGCCGATCGCCGGATCGATCAGATGCTCGCGGATCCGGATCCGCCGGTGGCGCAGCTCGGCGCGGTGTTCCTCGCCAGGCTCGCGGTCTGGCGCCGCGACCTGCCGGGGCTTGGCCGCGCCCTCCTGCTGCTGGCGCCGCGCGCATCGGTCGAGTCGACCGACATGGTCCGGACGTTCTTCAACTGGCGCGAGGGCAAGCCGTTCGATCGCGAGAGCTGGGACCGCGTGCTCGGCGCTCAGGTCAACCCGACGAGTCCGCGCCGCTCCCAGCTCGTCTCGTTGCAGCGGATGTCCGAGCTCGCCTTGTTCATCGGGCAACCAGACGCCTGCATGGCGGCGATCCGCGCGGCGAGCGAGCTCGGCCTGATCGACGTCGTGTGGATGGACAGCTGCCCGCTGTTCACCGAACTGAGGTCCGATTCGGTCTTCAACGCGCTACGCGCGGACGTGTCCTCGCGCGCGTCCCGCGTGCTCACCGCGTTCCGCGCCGCGGGTGGCTGAGCTACGCTCGATCTAGATGGGTGCGGGGGACAACGACGACGCCACGGTCGCGAGCGGCAAGCGTCGCATCGCGCCTGATGTCCATACCGAGCGGGCCGAGCTCGTCGCAAACCGCTATCAGAGCTAGTCGTCACTGGCTTCGTCGCTCGCATCCGGCGCCCGCGAGCCCGCCTCGAGCAGCTCGAGCAGATCGCGCGTCGAGAGCCGCGCCGCGACGTCGGTGCCCTCGAGAATGCCGGCGACCAGCGCCCGCTTGTCGCCGTGCAGCGCGACGATCTGCTCCTCGATCGTCCCGCGCGTGATCAGCCGGTAGACCGTGACCGCCTTGGTCTGGCCGATCCGGTGCGCGCGATCGGTCGCCTGATCTTCGACGGCGGGGTTCCACCACGGATCGAGGTGGATCACGTAGTCCGCCGCGGTCAGGTTGATGCCCGTGCCGCCCGCCTTGAGCGAGATCAGGAACACGTCGCCCTCCCCGCCCTGGAAGCGCTGGATCAACTTCTGGCGGTGACCCGCCGGCGTCGAACCATCGAGGTAGAGAGACGAGAAGCCCGCGCGATCGAGCTCCTCGCGAACGAGTGCGAGGTGCGACGTGAACTGGCTGAACACGAGCGCGCGATGGCCCTCGGTCTGGAGCTCCTCGAGAAGCTCGAGCAGGCGGCGCATCTTCGATGACGCGATCGTCGATGTGGAGTCGTAGAGGCGTGGGTGCGAGGCAAGCAGACGCAGGCGGGTCAGCGCCGCGAGCACCGCGAACCGCTGCTGCTCGTTCTTGATCTTCTTGCCGTGGACACCGAGCTCGGCGATCGCCGCGAGGCGGGCGTCCTCGTAGAGCTGCCACTCCGGCTTGGACAGCGCGATCGAGACCTGGACCTCGGTGCGCGACGGCAGCTCGCGCGCGACCTCGGCCTTGGTGCGGCGGAGCAGGAACGGGCGCAGCACCCGCGACAGCGCACCGCGCGCGTGACGATCTTTGCCGCGCTCGATCGGCAGCGCGAACCGCTCGCGGAACTGCTCCCAGCTCCCGAGGAGGCCCGGGAAGATGATGGCGAACAGGCTCCACAGCTCGCCGAGGTGATTCTCGAGCGGCGTCCCCGACAGCGCGATCCGGAACTGCGCGTCGAGCCTGCGCGCCGCCTTCGCGCGCAGCGTGTTCGGGTTCTTGAGGGCCTGCGCCTCGTCGACGACGAGCGTGTTGAACGGCTTCGCCGCCAGCGCCGCACCGTCGCGCACCAGCAGACCGTAGCTCGCGATCAGGACGTCGCCGGGCTTGAGGCCCGCGAGGCACGCGGTGCGGTCGACGGCATCGGCGTAGACGATCGGCCGGAGCCCGGGCGCGAATCGCGTCAGCTCGTCGACCCAGTTGTAGGTGACCGACGTCGGTGCGAGCACGAGCGCGGGCCCGCCCTTCGCACGATCGAGGAGCACGGCAATCGCCTGCACCGTCTTGCCGAGGCCCATGTCGTCGGCGAGACACGCACCCGCCCCCCACGCCGCGACCCGGGTCAGCCACGCGTAGCCCTCGGCCTGGTAGTCGCGCAGGATGCCGTCGAGGCCCTTCGGTCGCTTCGGAACGAGCGTCGACGACGCGGTGAGCCGCTCCGTCAGCTTGCTCCAGTCCGGACCCGCGTCGACCTGCGCGCCGGCCTCGGCGAGCGCGCGCACCGCGGGCACGGCGCCCAGTGAGATCTCGAGCTTGTTTCGCGTCGTGTACGTCTGATCGGCGAGGCCCTGGAGCTTCTGCCGCAGCACGGCCGACAGCTCGACCCAGCGATTCTCGTCGAGGCGGACGAACCGCTGCTGGCGGCGCACGGCATCGAGCAGCACCGCGAGCTCGAGTCGGCCCGCCTCGAGCTTGAGATCGCCGTTGATCCCGAACCAGTCCTTCCGCTTCTCGACGGTCACCTTGAGGTGCTCGACCGTCGCCGTCGTCGCGATGTGCGGCCGTGCGTCGATCCATTCGGCTTCGAGCCCTGCGGGAAGCGAGCCCTGCAGGGACGCGACGAGTGCGAGCGCCGCCTCGGTATCGCCGATCCGGAAGCAATAGGGCGGCCCCTCCTCTGCCCCTTCGATCGGGAGCCGCGACAGCAGTGCGCGCGCGTGGGCCTCCTCGGACCCGAGCACCCGGCGGATATAGCCGCGCTCGCCATCGCGCGCGAGCATCACGTCGCGCGGGCCCGAGCCTGGATGAAACAGCGGCGCACCGGCACCGGGTCGCACGAACAGCTCCGCCTCGAGGGTGACGTCGGGGAGCAAGCGCAGCCGGACGACCGTCGCGGCGTCGGGCGCGATCTCTTTCCCCTTGAGCTGCTGCGGCACGTCGAGCGGCACCCGCGCCTCGAGCCGGCCGAGCCGCTCGAGCAGCTGTGCATGACCCTCCGGGGGGAACGCATCCCCGTGCTTCGCGAGCACGCCCCACAGCGCACGCGCATCCTCGCTCACCTCGATCAGCAGGCAGCGATGCTGCTCGGGCTCGATACACAGGAGCGGCTCGCCCGGCGCGAACGCCGCGAGCAGCGGCGCGAGCAGACGCGGACTGAACCGCGCACCGCCGACTGACGGCTCGAGCCGGATCTGATCTCCCGCGGCGAGCGCGGTGAACCCGAGCGGCGTGCGCACCAGCTCGATCGGCACGTCGGGCTCCGCGTCGCACGTCACGCGCGTGTGGCCTGCGAGCGCGAGGAACGCACGCACTGGATACGTGCCGGCCGAGCGCGTGGCCGGCATCCACGCAGCGACCTGCTCGGCGACGAGGCGATCGCGCTCGCCGAGCGCATCACGATGCTCCTCGAGGAGGCGCGCCGCACTCATGCGAGCACCCGCACTCATGCCGCCGCGCTTGGTCTGCTTCTTGACCGTGGGCGTCAGGGTCCAGCTCCCCATCTGCTCCTCGATCTGCCACCACACCTCGATCGCGACGCGCGGCTTTGCAACCTTCGCGTCGAGCAGCGCGAGCTCCTGCAGCGCGCGCGACCAGCCGGGTCGCAACAGCTCGCGCGCGACGATCGACGCCTCGTCTGCGCGCGCGGGATCCTCGAGCAGGTCGAGCGTCGCATCGAGCAGCGCGAGCGCGTGCGTGCAGTGGCCCTCGCGCGTCCGGCATGCGCACTCGAGCTTGGGCTCGCCGCCGCCGTCGAGCGTCAACCGTATCGTGAGCGCGAACGTTCCGTAGTCCGGGCTCGAGCGAACGATCCGCGTGGGCTCGCTCCACGTCACCGCCGACGCGGACGGGTCGAACGCCCACGCGCCCGCGGTCCGCGACGCGCGCGAGCGGGGCGAGGCCGTGACGCGAACCGCGAGGCGGATCGCCAACAGCCGCGTGAACAGCGGAGCGAGTGCGCCGTCGTGCGGTGCCGCAGCGCGCTCCTTCTCCTCGGCGATCCCCGTACGGACGACCACAGCCATCTCGACGAGCAGCGCGTGCGCCGCCTGCGCGAGCTCGACGTCGAGACCACGCGACGCGACGAACCGGAACGCACCATCGCGCGAGCCGATATCGCGCACGCTGAGCCGCGAGAGCGACGAGCGAATCCACTGATCCTGCCCGGCCGACAGCGCGAGCACCGGCCACAGGACCTCGGCCGAGAGGTCGAGCGCGAACTGCACGCGATGCTCGTTCGCGTACGCGGTCATCTCTGCGCGCGTCGCGAACGTCGGCGCCACGACCGCCTCGGGTGTCACGAGCTCGCGCTGCGCGAGGTACGACAGGCCGAGCGCGACCGCGTGCTTGCACATCGAGTCGACGACCGGGCACGTGCACTGTGCCGACAGCCCGCCATACTCGACGCTCATCCGAACGTGGTAGCGCTCGCCGCCCGCGACGACGCCATCGAGCGTGTCGCCGTCACGCACGCACGAGATCACGCGACCCTCGCGCCAGTAGCTGTCGCCACGCGCAAACGCGTAGCCCGCCATCTGCCGCAGGCGCTTCGTCGTGAGGAGGGACTCGACGGACACGAGCGATCAGTCTAGTGCGTCCTCAGTCGATGACGAGGTTCACGGCGCCACCGGCGTCGGGCCCCACGCCGAGGTAGTTGACCCCCGGCATCAGGGCGAACGCATACCGTCCCTTGATCGTCACGCACGCATCCGAGCTCTTGGCGCTGCTCTTCGCAGGAATCGCGGCGCTCGCCGACGTCTGCGCCTGCACCGGCACGTCGCGATCGACGTACACGACGTGTTCGCGCGCCGTCGTCGCCTCGAACTTGAGATAGCCGATGCCGCTCGCCGGCAGCGTGATCGTGTACGACTGCTTGTCGCTGAGGATCGCGGGGGTGAACGTGTCCTTGCTGATCGTCGCGGTCACCAGCACGTACGGACCCATCTCGAGTGCGCCGCAGGCATCCGTGTCACCTGCGGGCGGCGGATCGTCTCCGCAGGCACCGAGGGTCGCGAGCGTCGAGAGTGCGAGGACGAGTGCGGCTGCGGTCTTCATGACCGGCGGACCATAGCTCAGACGCAGCGTCTCTCACCCGGGACATCGCACTCGAACGGGAGCGACGTGCGCGGTCCGATCTCGTAGATGGCGGTGTCCTCGTCGTCGTCGTCGTCCTCGTCGTCCTCGATGTGCACGGGCGGCGGACGATTCCAGGCGGCTGGAAATGGTGGCCTGACCCCTTTCGTCTTTGGCCGGTGCTGCAGCCTCGGCCGTCAGCACGATCATGCCCCCCACGATCGCGAGCCGCATGCAGGGACCCCATCCCGAAACGAAACAACGGGCGTGACCGCGTGGCCACACCCGTTGATGTGAGATCGACGACCTCGCGTCAGCTCACTGCGCGGGGAACGTTGCCTTGGTCCCGTCGACCTTGATGCCGGGGGGAAATGGGGTCGGAGTGCTTTTCTGTCGGTAACCCACGCCGCAAGAAGAGCTCCGACCCCTTTCCGAAGGGAATGGGGTCCGGGGAAATGGGGTCGGAGTGCTTTTCTGGACGCCGCAAGAAAGGCACTCCAACCCAGATTGGGGTCGAACCCAGATTGGGGGCGGAGCGAGTTACGGGACGGTCGCCATGAACGTGACCGAGGCGTCGGACGCGCCACCGAGGCCGGCGAAGCCGGACGCCTTCACCGTGGCCGCGGAGTCGGCGGTCTTCACCGCGTTGCCGTTGATGGGCGGCATGTGGCGAAGGGTCACGATCAGCGTGCCGGTGCCGCGCGCCGCGACCAGCCGGTTCGAGAGGCCGAGCGGGAGGCCATTGATGTCCATGTCGAGGTAGCTGTGTGTGATCGGGGCGGTCGGCTGATCGGTTGCCGGTCCGTTGATCGCCGTGCCGGTGAAGAACACCTGGTGGTCCTCGCCCTCGTCCGAGACCTCGTCCGTGATTTCCTCGGGTGGCGTCTCGAGCTTGTTGAGGAAGCGAACCGCGGTCGTGTACGTGGTGCCGGCGACGAGATTGATGGGATCGATCGTCGGCGGATCACCGCCGTCGCCGTCGAGGTCGTCGAACGATGCGGTGATCGTCGCGCCACCGCCCATGGGTACGAAGTCGAGCGTGACCGTCGTGATCAACTCCTCGGCGTTGCTGTTGATGTTGCCGTCATCGCCGCAGGCGGAGAGCAGGACCAGAATCGAGAGAGCGCGCATGGAGATGCCTTTCATCAGTGCGGGTCCGTGGACCCGAGGTGGAACGAGATGCGGGCCATCACCTGCCACCCCGCCTGGTCGGCGAAGTAGCGGAGCAGGCTCGTGTAGTCGCGGTACCGAGTGTTCGTGAGGTTGGTGCCGACCAGCGCGAGCTTCAGCGTCTCGCCGAACGCCGCCACCTCGCCGCCGAGCTCGGCGCCGAGGAGGAAGTACGGCGCGGGCGGTGTGGCGAAGTCCGCCGCGAGATCGAAGCGGCGCTGGCGGGTGACGTACGTGCCGGACAGCGTGATGTAGCCGTTCGACACGCCGGCGACGGTCGGAGGTTTGAACGTGAACGTCCCGCGGCCGCGATCGGGCGGGATGAACACGAGGGGCGTCTCGGAGGTCCGGTTGGTCGCGCGCACGATCGAGACCTGCGCCCCGAGCTCGAGCATCGGGATCGGAGCAACCGAGATCCCACCGTCGACGCCGTAGAACAGCGCGTCGACCGGTCGCGTGACGAACCGCGGGAACGCGCCGCGGATCAGCACGTCGAAGATCGGAGCGCCGTTGTCGTCGAGCGCGGGCGCGAAGTAGATGTAGTCGTCGATCAGGTTTGCGTAGGCAGAGACCTCGCCGGTCACGTGCTCGCTCGCGAGTGAGGTCGTCACCGATGCCGAGTACGTCGTCTCCGGCCGAAGATCTGGCTTGCCGAGACCGACGACAGGGAACGTCGGTGACGTGCCGTTGAGGTATTGCTCGTCAGGGTTCGGCGGCCGGGACGCCGTCGACAGGTCGAGCTTCACCGACCATTCATCGGTGAACCGCGCGAGCGCACCCGCCGACGCGGAGAGCGTGTGAAACCGCGACGAGCATTCGACCTGATCGTTGACCGGGCCGCACGCGTCCATCGCGAGCTGACCGCTGCGCACGAGCCGCAAGAAGTCCTGGCGCTCGATCGACGCCGTCCGCGCGAGCAAGTCGTAGCGCACGCCCGCCTCGACCTCGACATCGTGACCGATCAGGCGCTCGATCGCGTACGCGCCGGCTCCCCATGACCCGTGATCGGGAACCAGCGGCAGCCCGCTGTAGTGGTGCGTCTGCGCGACGCCGACGAGCCCGACGGAGCCGCGCAGGTGGAGGTGATCCGTGAGGTGGACCGGGTTGTGCTCGAGCACGCCTTCGAGCTCGTGGGTCATCAGGCGGAAGTCGAACTGCGGCCCCGTCGTCGCGTCGCGCACGACGTCGTATTCGCGCCGGTGGTCGTACTGGAACGAGTACGTCGCGCCCACCGTCCCGATGTCCGCGAGCTCGTGACGCACCCGTGCGATCGCGAGGTCGTGCGCGACCGCCTGTTTCGGGCGCTCGATCTCCAGCTCGGCGGAGTACAGCTCCGAGCCGAGCGGCCGGTCGCGCTCGAGCTGTGCATAGAAGTCCTCACGCGACTCGATCCGCAGGCAGCTGCACACGCCGAGCTCCGCCTGGTAGCGGAGGTACGACAGCTTCGCCTCGGTCCCCTGGTGGCGGTACCCGACGGCCGCGCCGACGTTCCACTCCAGGACGCCCGTGTTGTCGAGTGGGTAGTCCGGTGTCACGGACGCGGCGAGTCGCTTGAGGCTGCCCTCGACCTGCCAGGCGAGCCCGGGCACGGCCGCGGGTGCCGACCGCACGCGCGTCGCGAACGTGCCGCCACGCCCGTTCGAGACACCGATCAGGTGCACCTCGCCCGCAAACCCAGGTGCGCGCAACAGCTCCGGTGGTTGCACGAGCACGGCGCCGCCGATCGCATCGGGTCCGTAGCGAACGCCCGAGGCGCCGCGCACGACCGTCAGCTTGTCGGCGACAAACGGATCGATCTCGGGCGCGTGATCGAGGCCCCAGTCCTGTGAGCGATGCCGGATCCCGTCGACGAGCATCAGCAGGCGTCGCCCGAACTGGCCGCGGATGATCGGCTTGCCCATCCCGCTCGCGGAGCGGAGCTGGCTGACGCCGGGCACCTCGGCGAGCGCATCGGAGAAGCCCTTGCCGCGCGTCTTCTCGAGCGCCGCGCCCGTGAGCGTCGTCGCCGAGCGCATCTCCGTGACGTCCGGTGCCTTGTCCTCGACGACGATCACGTCGACGCGCTCGTCGAGCTCGACCTCGAGCGAGAGCGCGGTGGTGCCGATGCCGAGTGCGCGAGATCCCGCGGTGTAGTCGGCGCGCTCGATCAGGAGGCGCAGCGGACCGGCGCACACCTTGTGCAGCGTGAACCGCCCCGCATCGTCGGTCTCAGCGAGCAGTCGATCGCCGGCACTGATCGTCGCGCCACCGATCGCCTCGTGCGTCTTGCGATCGACGACGTGGCCATCGACCGTCGCCGTGCATGCAGCAGCGGACAGCCCGCGATCGGGCGTCTCCTCTTCTGCATGGGCGGCACGCGACGCCACGAACGTCGCGATCAGGATCAAACGTCGGTTCACGAGGACTCCTGCGGTGCACCACGCCTTGATGACGTGGCCACGCGCTGGCACGCGGTGCGCAGCAAACGGGGTAGGCCCCCCATGTGCGGCAGCTCAGAAAATGGGGGCGGACCCCATTCTCAGACCCCGTTCCCGGGGCTCACACGTTCGCGGCGGGCGGCGACGTTTTCGGAGCGAGCCGGTAGACAGCGCGTGCGGGAGGTTCGAGAGCGAAGGGCAGGACCGCAGTGACCGCGAGCGGCCGTACGGTCGACGATGTGAGGGGCGAGCCCGGAAGGATCGTCGAGTGGTCGAGGGCGGCGAGCAGGTGACACGCGCCAGCCTCGGCGTGCGCATCGACATCGCGGCCGTGAAGGTGCGGCGTGGTCGAGAGCTCGTGATAGTCGGCGAGCGCGTGCGCGTGCTCGAGCTCGCCGGTCAGCGCGCCGCGGACGTGGGCGACCGCGGTCTCGTGGCGCAGCGCCGCGAGGCCCGCAAACACGACGCAGCCGGCGAGGAGCAGCGCGATCGCGCGCCGGCTTCTACGCAGTTGCATCTGGATTGCATCTCCCACGGACCTCTCAGGGATCGCACGCACGCGCGACTCCGTCAAGCCGTGGCCCCATGGCGCGGCGCCATCGCCCTGACAGTGGCGTCGTGCGGGCATCGTGCCGCTGCTTACTCGACGTCATCGTGACCCGCGCTGATCACGCGCGGACCTTCGCTCTCGTCGGGCACGGGCCTCAGCAAGGGCGGCGGCCGACGCGGCGCGTCGGTGTCGGCGACGGTCGCCGCGGCCTCGCGCGTGAACGACACGAACGCCATCGCCGGCCGCTTCGAGTGCTCGGCCATCGCGAACCGGATGCCTTCGAGCTGCCAGCTCTTTCCGACCCACTCGTTGACGCACTCCTCGATCGTCTCGTCCGTGACGATCGAGAGCTCGACGAACTTGTACTGGATCGCCATGCCCGGAGCTTACTTCGCGAGCAGCTTCGCGGCGTACGGTGCGTGATACGTGATGATGATGTCCGCGCCCGCTCGGCGGATGCCGGTCAGAGTTTCCATCACGATCCGCTCCTTGTCGATCCAACCCTTCTCGGCGGCAGCCTCGATCATGGCGTACTCGCCGCTGACGGCGTAGGCGGCGATCGGGAGGTTGATCTCGTCGGACACGGCGCGCACCACATCGAGGTATGCGAGCGCCGGCTTGACCATCACGATGTCGGCACCCTCGGCGGCGTCCATCGAGGCCTCGCGCACGGCCTCTGCGACGTTGCCGTAGTCCATCTGATGACCGCGGCGATCTCCGGACTGCGGAGCGGAGTCCACCGCCTCGCGGAACGGGCCGTAGTACGCCGATGCGTACTTCACAGAGTACGCCATGATCGCGACCTGATCGAAGCGCTCCTCGTCGAGACTCTCGCGGCACGCGGTGACGAAGCCGTCGAGCATCCCCGACGGTGCGACAACATCGACGCCTGCCTTGGCATAGCTCAGCACGGTCCGTGCGAGATTTTCGAGGGACGCATCGTTGTCGAGCTCGCCCTCGTGGAGCACGCCGCAGTGGCCGTGGTCCGTGTACTCGCAGAAACATGCGTCGGCCATGACGACGAGCTCGGGGCGCGCCTTCTTGATCGAGCGGATCGCCTTCTGGACGATGCCGCCATCCTTCCAGGCATCGGAGCCGACGGCGTCCTTGCGCTCGGGGATGCCGAACAGCAGCACGCTCGGGATCCCGAGATCCGCGGCGCGTGACGCTGCATCGGTCGCCTTCTCGACGGAGAAGTTGAACTGTCCGGGCAGCGAGCTGATCGGCTTCTCGATGCCAGAGCCAGGGACCACGAACAGCGGATAGACGAAGTCGTCGACGGACAACCGGGTCTCGCGCACCATGCGGCGCAGGCCCGCGGTTCGCCGCATCCGGCGCGGCCGGTAGTCGGGATAATTCATCGTCTTGGTGGATACACCGCGGCGATGGCGTTGGCCAACCCCTCGGGCGTCGGGGACTGCGCGACCGCGACGGTTCCCACCCCGGCCTCGCGCAGGGTCGCGCCCGTGGTGTCACCGATCGCCGCGAACACGGCGGTCCGCGTCGTGAGCGGACCCACGAGTGCGGAGAGCGCCGCGACCTGCGAGGGCGCGAACACGACGCAGACATCTGCTCGATCACCAGAGAGCAGCTCGCGCCCACGCGCGAGCGCCGGGTCATCGGGGGGAGACGCGACGGTGCGATAGGCGATCACGTCCGCGATCTCGATCCCCGCGGCTCGCAGGATCGTCAGCGCTTCCTCGCGTCCCTCCTCCGCGCGCGGCACCAGCACGCGCTTCCCCGCGAGCTCGCGGTGCGCGATCAAGGCATGCGCGAGCGAGGCACCGTCGATCGCGGAGTCCGGATGCCGTGCCGCGATCCCGCCCGCGGCGAGCGCCCGCAGGGTCGCAGGTCCGACGGCCCACACCTCGGGCAGCTCGCCGCGACGCACGCCGGGGTTCGCATCGATCAGCGCCGCCGCTGCCCGCGGGCTCGCAACGAGGATCGCGGCGTGCCCTCCGGTCTCGAGCGCGCGCGCGAGCGCCCCCCGATCGCGCGGCGGTTCGGTCCGGGTCACCGGCATCGCGACCACCTCGAGCCCGAGCGGTGCGAGCGCGGCCGGGTACGCCGAACCGGCGTCGACCTCACGCGTGAACACCGCAACGGGCATTCCTGCATCCTACGTGAGC
>JANOPP010000720.1:0-11582 GCA_031421915.1 Myxococcales bacterium
CCGCGTCACCGTTCTCGCGTAAGTGCATCCAGCCACCATCCGAGATACCCGGCATCGTCGTGGTCACGCCCGTAGTCAGGTCACGCCGCCACATCGAGTTGTCATCGAAGATCACGCCCACCCAGCTACCGCTCACGAGGATGTCCCACACCGGGGTTGTCCCCTGGACGAGTAGCGTGGAGCGCCGCGCCTGCGGATCGAACAACCGCAGCTCGCCCGACGTCGCGCCCGCGACGATCTGGTCACCGACGAATCCCACAACCTTCGCCGGCGCGTCGAGCTCGATCCCCTCCGCGCTACCACGGTGGTACAGCACGCAGCGACCGCCCATCTCGCACACCACGCCGCGCTCGCCATCCTCCGAGATCCTGACGCCCTGCACGTCGGCGCGCAACGCGAGCTGCGTGCGCGTCGAGAGCGCCAGGTCGAGCCAGGTCGCCGTGTGATCGTCGTGGACCACGAGGATCTGGCGGTTCGCGTAGCCGGCGTACACGCCGACGCTGCCGATGACCTCGCGGCGCGGCAGGAGCTCGTCGAGGTCCCACAGCAGGACGGCCCCGTTCGATCCGGCGAGCAAGTAGTGACTCGACGGCGCCGCCGCGAGCTCGCCGATCGCCGCGGTCGGTGGAAGGTCGATGGACACCTCGTGCTGCACGAGCACGACGCTGTTCGAGCCGCTGTGGACCACGAGGCTGCCGGCCGGGCCGGGGAGCAGGCGCTTGATCTCGCCGCTCACGGCGAGCGGCATGTCGCCTGGCCGGACGATCTGTCCCGTCTCGCCGACGTGGAGCTGCCCGTCGATCCAAGCGATCGAGATCGCCTTGGGGCGCGCTTCGTCGGAGACGATCACGTCGTCGGCGCTCACCTCGACCAGGCGGGCGTCGATCAGCGCCGCGAGGCGACCGTCGCCGGACCACGCGATCGCCTTGACCGCGCCCTTGGCGACCGGCGTCGGCGTGTCGCGCCGCACGGTCCACAGGTGGTGCTCGCCGGCGAGCGCGATCATGCCAGCCTCGACCTCGATCGCTCGCAACGTGTCACCGATGTCCAGCCGGCGCGGCCGGGCATCGGCGAGGTCGTACCTCCATGCGGCGCCGTTGCGGTCGATCCACCACGCCGAGCCACCGAAGGCACGGAGCTGGACTGGGTCGCCCTCGATCGGAACGCTGCGCCGCGCCCCGGATGCGAGATCGATGATCACGAGCTGGTCCGCGGTCCACGCGATCGCTGTGCGGTCGTCGCCGCTGAACACCGCATGTGCGCTCCGTCCGAGCTCGGCGGCAGTCCGTGTGGTGCGCGTCGTGAGCTCGTGGACACGCACCACGCCGTCGTCACCTACGGCGAGCGCGCGGGTGCCGTCGTGCGACAGCTCGAGCGACACGGTCCACCGCGAGCCGACGAGCCCGTGCGCGACGCCCGCAGCGCGAGCCGCCATTGCGATGGCGCCAGCCTCGCGCCAGTACTTTGCAGCGAGCGGGCGCACGAGCGCGATCGCGGTGGTCGGGCTCGTCCCTAGCAGAGCGCGCGCCCGCCCGAGCTCGAGCGCTTCGTTGCGCTCGATCGACTGCGCGAGCGCCGCGTCGGCGCGATCGCGCGCCCGGAGGACGCGATCGATCGAGATCCAGCCGCCGACCGCGAGTGCGACGAGCGCCGCCGCCGCGATCGAGATCGACAGCCGATGACGTCGCCAGAGCCGGACGAGCCGCGCGCGGCGTGAGTACCGGTGCGATGCGACGAGTTGCCCCTTGAGGAAGCGGTCGAGATCCTCGGCGAGCCCGCCAGCGTCGTGGTAGCGCGCGTCGTGGGTGAACGCGAGTGCCTTGTCGACGATGGTCGACAGCTCGGCCGGCACGCCCGGGACGAGCTCGCGGACGGGCGTCGGTGGCCCCGCGAGTGCGGCCTGCATCATGTCCTCGCCCGTCTTCGCGGCGTGTGGCGCGCGCCGCGAGAGCAGGAAGTAGAGCGTGGCGCCGAGCGCGTACACGTCGGTGCGCGCGTCGACTCGCTCGCCGCGAAGCTGCTCGGGCGGCATGAAGCCGGGCGTCCCGACCACGCTGCCGATCCGCGTCCGCACCGTGTCCTCCACGGCGAGGCTGGCGATCGAGTCGGCCGGATCGTCGGGCTCGTCGACGACTTTGGCGAGCCCCCAGTCGATCACCACGGTCTCTCCGAGCTTGCCGACGAGGATGTTGGAAGGCTTGATGTCTCGGTGGAGGACGCCGCGGTTGTGCGCGTGCGCGATCGCATTGGCCGCTGCGAGCAGGTGCGGCAACAGCATGAGGCGCTGGTCCAGCGTCTTCGCGGCGTGGACGAGCTCCTCCAGCGGCTGCCCGGTCACCCGGCGCATGACGTAGAACGGCGCGCCCTCCGACGTCGTTCCGGCATCGTAGATCGGGACGATCGACGGATGCTCGAGGCGAGCCGTGATCCGGGTCTCGCGCATGAACCGCTCGCGGAGCTCGCCCTCGGGGATCAGCGCCTCCTTGACGGCGACGGTCCGACCGAGCAAGCGATCGGTGGCCTCGACGACGCGCCCCATGCCGCCGCGGGCGATCTCGTCGCCCAGGATGTACCGGGCATCGCTGATCGACGGTCTCGATGGCCGGATCACCGGGGTGGAGGTACGGGCCGACGGCGTCTCCGGGTGGGTCGCGCGTCGCTCGGAGTCGGGCGAGCTCGCCGAACCCTCGGCAGAGTGCATCAAGGTTGGCCCGGAGGAGAGAATGTCCACGACCCGCAGCGCAGAGGTTCCCTCGTGGCCGGCGTCGGCGACCGTAGCTGCCGTGGCGCTCTGGCCCGCGTCGGCGACCGTGGCTGCGGTGCCGCTCTGGCGCGCGCTGGCGTCCCTCGGGGATGCATCGCTGTTGTCGTCACCTCCCCTGTTCACGCGAGGTCCAGTATAGAGGCAAATTCGTCGCCCTCGCCGCGACTAGTCGCTCGCGCGCACGTTGCGGCCGAGCGTGAGGCCGCGTCGCTTGAGCAGGCGATAGAGCGTGACCGTGTTGATGCCGGCCGCCCTGGCCGCGACCTTGACGTTCCCGCCGTGCTTCGCGAGGAGATCGGTGAGGTACTGGCGCTCGAGCGGCTCGAGCCAGGTCTCGCGCGCATCATCGAGCGTGATCTGCACGGGCTTCGCGTTCTTGCCGAGCGGCTTCGCGGTCGAGCCAACAAGCAACGGACGGGGGAGATCCTCGGGGCGCAGCTCGTCGCCGCTGCACAGGATCACCGCGTGCTCGATCGTGTTCTTCAGCTCGCGGACGTTGCCGGGGAAGTCGTACGCCATGAGGCGCGCGAGCACCGACGGGCCGAGGCGCGGTGCCGGCTTGCCGTGCGAGGTCGACGACTGCTCGAGGAACACGTTCGCGAGCGTCTCGAGGTTGTCCTTGTAGCTGCGGAGCGGTGGCAGATCGAGCGTCATCACGCTGAGCCGGTAGAACAGGTCGTCGCGGAACGTGCCGACCTTCGCCATCGCCTCGAGATCGCGGTTGGTCGCGCAGATCAGGCGAACGTCGACGCGATCTGGAGGGTCGTTGGAGCCGAGCGGCTGGACCTCGCCCTGCTCGACGGCGCGGAGGACCTTGGCCTGCAGCATCACGGGCAGCTCGCCAACCTCGTCGAGGAACAACGTGCCGCCGTCGGCCTTCTGGAACTCGCCGACCTTGTGGATGACCGCGCCGGTGAATGCGCCCTTGACGTGACCGAACAGGATGGACTCGAGCAACGTCTCGGGGATCGCGGCGCAGTTCACGACGACGTATGGCTTGTCGGCGCGGCGGCTGTTCCAGTGGATCGCGCGCGCGACGAGGTCCTTGCCGGTTCCGCTCTCGCCGCGGATCAGGATCGGCGCGTTCGTCGGTGCGGCCAGCTCGAGCTTGCGCTCGACCTCGTACCACGCCGGCGACAGGCCTTTGATCATCAGCGGCCGGCCGGTCGCATCGCGTGAGAGCTTGTCGACCTGTGCGCGGCGGAGGAGCGGCGCGGCGACCTCGGCGATCGCGGTCAGCTTGCGGAGGACACTCACGTCGATCCCGCGCGGATCGCGAGCCGAGACCGTGAGCACGCCGATCGGGCGGCGCTGGTAGCGGATCGGGGTCGCCGCGATCGAGCCGACGTCGATCAGGTAGCGCGTGTAGAGCTCGTCGCGTGACGTGTCGGGGCACAGGTAGGGCTGGCCGGTCTCGAACACGTGGAGCGCGATGCCGGCCTTCGCGTTCTCGTCCTTCTTGACCACGCGCGGCAGCGTGACGGTGACGCCGTTGACCACGTGATGGACGAGCGCGAGGCCCTTGGCCTCCTTGTCCCAGACAAACAGTGCGCCGTGCTCGGTCTCGGTCTCCTCGACGGCGATCGCGACGAGCTCCGCCTCGATCGATCCGGCGGAGGCCGCATGGAGGCGATCCTCGATCCCTTGCACAGCGCGACTATAGCGTCATCGCATACCGAGCCGCTTGGCCAGCTGCGCGGCGGCGGGGAGGTTCGGAGCGATCATCAGGGCATGGCCCAGGTGCCAGCGCGCCGAGTCGACGTCGCCGCCGGCAGCGCACAAGAGCGCCAGCGCGAGCAGGGCGCGCGGCCATGGCCGACAGCCGATCAGGAGACTCTCGACGGTCTTGCGCTCCGCGACCGCGGCTTCCACTCGATCGCGTCCCGACGCGACCTGAACACGGTAACGCGCCCACGCGAGGTTCGCCTCGTAGTCGGGGTGCCCGGGGAAGTTACGGCAGGCGAGGGCGAGCTCGCCCATCGCCTTGTGGACGTCACCCTCGCCGAGTGACACCTGCCCGCGCGCGAACGCATTCGCTGCGGCGGTGATCTGGGGCGGGTCGATCGCCCAGATGGTGCGCAGCTCTGGCAGCTTCTGGCGAAGCCAGTCGTGGTAGCGGCCTCGCGCGGCGTGATCGACGAGCACCGAGCGCGCCTTCTCGACAAGCTCCCACATCGGCTGCAGCAGCGACTGGACGTCGGCGAGATCGAACCTGTCGAGGAGCGCCGGCGAGTAGCGCGCCGCGAGCAGCCGGTAGGCCTCCTCGATGTCGGGATACTCGGCCTGCGGCGTCAGCTCGAGCACGTCGTAGAACGTGGAGCCCTCGAGGCGCTGCGAGCGTGCGCGAACGTGCGCGCGGATCTCGTGGAGCGAGCGGCGCGGCGGCGTCAGGACGTCGCGGACCTCCGGTGTGAAGTCGAGCGCGCCCATCGAGGCGAGCGTCCACAGAAACCGCGCCATCTGCTGCGGATCGAGTGGGCCCGAGCGCACGACACTCTGCACCGTCAGGGTGCCGTCGATCTTGCTCGCCGATTCGAGCTCGGGAACGGTGAGCAAGCGCTCGGCGCGCAGCTCGTCGAGCTTCTCGGTCGGGGTCGCGTAGTGGCCGATGTGCCAGCGCAGCGCCGAGCGCGGGATCTCGATGTCGACGTTGCGCGCGGCGAGCAGCGTGCCTGGCCACGCGTCACGCGTGTCGGCGGTCGGCGGCAGTCCAACCGCGGCGCGGAGAACCGGCCACCGCAGTCCCGAGGCGAGGCGGAGCTTCGCGGCGTCCTTGATCGCCTGGACGATCGTCGCGACCTTCGCGGTCGGCGCGACCAGCGTGACGCGGGCGATCGGCGCCTGTTCGCGGGCGATCGCCGACGAGCCGATCGCGACGACGCCCGGCACCGACGGGAGATCGCGCCATTGCGTCGAGACCTCCGCGAGCCGGGTCCCGAGGTGATCCGCATCGACGAGCACGACCGCAGCCGTGGTTCCGCCGCGTGGGCCATCGGCCTGGAGGACATCCCACCGGGCATTGGCACCAGCCTGGTTGAGGAGCTCTTCGAGCTGCACGCCCGGGCCCACATCAGCCAGTGCGATCAGCACGGCGGTCACACCCGAAGGGTACCCCGGGGATCAGGAGGAAGCCAAAACCTCGACGATGTCGGCGCAGATCTGGTCGACGGCGGCGCGTGCGGTGCGGACTGCACCAGCCAGGCTGATGAAGCCGTGGATCAGGGACGGGTGCGGCCGGTGACGCACGGTGACACCGGCCTCGGCGAGGCGGCGGGCGTAGCTGTCCCCCTCGTCGACCAGGGGGTCGAAGCCTGCCGTGACCACGATCGCGGGGGCTGCGCCGCGGAGGTCGGTCCAGAACCACGGCGAGGGTGCTTTTCGATCCTGATCCGGGCGCAGGTAGTTTCCCCGGAACCAGTGGACCATCGAGCGCGTCAGCAAATAGCCCTCGGCGAGTCGATCGATCGACGGCGACGTCAGCGTCAGATCGACGATCGGATAGATCAGGACCTGGAGATCGGGGCGATGGCCACCGGTGTCTCGGGCGTGGCGGTCGACGTGCGCGGACAAGAAGCCACCGAAGCTGTCGCCTGCGACGACGGCCTTGCCGCCGCGCGGGATCCGCGAGCCGAGCGCATCCCACGCTGCGCACGCGTCCTCGATCGCGGCCGGGTGACGCTCCTCGGGCCCGAGGCGATAGCCGACCGAGGCGACCGTGCACTTCGTCTGTGCGGCGAGCAGGCGCGTCACCGGCTCGGAGCTGCGGATCGAGCCGATCACGCCACCGCCTCCGTGGAGGTAGACGAGCCAGTGTGGGCCCGCGTCGAACGGCACGTAGATCCGCACGGGAATCGGACCCGCGGGTCCAGGCACCATGGTGTCGATGATCTGCGCCAGCGGCTCGGGCGCGACATCCATCGGCGACAGACCCTCCTCGGCGAAGCGGCGCGCCTTCGCAGGCTCCATCGAGTCGAGCGCCGGGAGACGAAGGATCCGGTTGAGCTCGAGGACCGCCGCGACCTGCGGATCGAGCGCCGCGTCGACACCGGAGCTGCGACCGCGTGCGAACAGACGAACCAGCGGCGTGCTCAGCGCCGCGTGAGCTCCGACGCGCATCAGCCGATCTTTCACGCGGCGACGATAGCAGCGTTCAACGGCTGCGACGACGGAACAGCAGCGCCAGGAAGCCGAGGCCGAAGAACGCAAACCCAGGCGCGCTGCCCGAACCACCGGCGGCGCAGCCTCCATCGTCGCTCTTGGGCCAGCACACGTCGTCCGCGTTCGTGCCGAGGCACGTGAAGCCATCGGGGCAGGTGCCGCCGCCATCGCACGGCGCCGTGCACAGCTGCTCGCCGTTCGCGGAGCCGCACGAGTCGGTGATGCAGGTGTCGTTGCTCGTACAGTCCGCGCCGAGGCCGCCGTCGACCTGCTTGCCGGGGAGGCAGAAGCCGCCAAGGCAGTGAAAGCCGTCGTCGCATCTCGCCGCGCCGCTGCAGGCCCCGGTGACATGGACCCTGACCGTCTCGGTCACCATGCGTCCGCCACCGTCGGTGCCGGTCACGGAGACCATGTGATCGCCACCTGCGAGCGTTGCAGGCGCGTTGAAGCCGAACGGCCCCGGCGACAACGTGGCGGTCTGCACGCCGTCGATCGCGAGCGTCGCGCTGGTCGCACCGAGCACCGACGTCAGCTGCGCGCGGATCGGGAAGCCGGGCTTGACCCATTGCCCCTCGATCGGGGTCGACAGCGCGAGCGTCGGCGGTGGGAGGTTCGCGCCGCCGAACGTCGCGGACATGTACTGGTAGCTGTTCTGTGTGGTGCCGCCGCAGTAGCACTCGCGCGGTGCATTGAGCGACTCGCCGCACTGCGCGCTCGCGTTCTGGAAGCGCTTGAGGCTGCCGAGGTCGAGATACGTCATCGGGTCGAGCTTGTTGAGCTCGTGATCGAGGCCCCACACGTGACACGCCTCCTGCGCGACCGCGCCGCACAGGAACTCGAGATCGTCGTTGCTCCCCGAGAACACGAAGCTGATCACGTTGTCCTCGGTCGCACCGCACCCGACGAACGGCGCGACACCGCCGGCCATGAGGTCCGGGCTGAGCTGCGCGGCCAGGCCGCCGATCATGACCTCCGAGTGATTCGCGGTGCCCGGATCGGTGGTGACCACCTCGATCTCGAACGGGAGGAACGTTTCCTTCACGCACTGCACGAGCTCGGCCCACTTCGCATCGCCGTGCGACCACGCGTCGAGGCGAACCTGCGTCGCTGCGATGCTCGAGTGGTTCGTCCGCGAGTCGTCGAACCCGGGTAGGACCGTGCAGCCGTTGGGGCGGCAGTCGTTGAGGTAGAGCTTGTTCGAGACCAGCGCAGGCACCACGCCCGGTGCGGCGCGGCGAACCTGATTCTTCCACACGACCGGCGGCGCGGGAGCCTCGGCGGAGGCGACGGCGGGCGCGAGCACGAGCGCGAGGACGGCGAGGGCGACAGCGCGCATGCGGACGCTGAAACGGTAAGGGACTCCGCGGCCCGGCGCGAGCAGAAAGATGGGGTCCGGGCTGGCAAACGTGGCCGGGGCGCGCGATCAACCGCCCATGCTGACGATCGACCTCACGGGGAAGCACGCTCTGGTTGCCGGCGTAGCCGACGACGGTGGTTTCGGGTTCGCGATCGCGAAGGCGTTCGCCGAGGCTGGAGCCAAGGTCTCGGTCGCCACCTGGCCGCCCGCCCTCGGCATCTTCAAGACAATGCTCGAGCGCGGCAAGTTCGATGCGTCGATGGTCCTGCGCGACGGCTCGAAGATGACGTTCGAGAAGATCTATCCGCTCGACGCCGAGTACGACAAGCTCGAGGACGTTCCGACCGAGCTCCGCGAGAGCCGTCGCTACCGTGATCTCGGCGACTTCACGATGTCGGGCCTCGCCGCTTCGATCGCGGCCGACGGCGGTGTCGACATCGCTGTGCATAGCCTCGCGAACGGATCCGAGGTCAAGAAGCCGATGCTCGAGGTCTCGCGCAAGGGGTACCTCAGCGCGGTCTCGGCATCCGCGTACTCGAACGTCTCGCTGGTCCAGCAGCTTGGCCCGCACATGCGCCGTGGCGGCTCGTTCCTGTCGCTGTCGTACATGGCGTCTGAGCGCGTGGTGCCGGGCTATGGCGGCGGCATGTCGTCGGCGAAGGCCGCGCTCGAGTCCGACACGCGCGTCCTCGCGTTCGAGGCCGGTCGGGCGTGGGGCCATCGGGTCAACGTGATCTCGGCCGGTCCGTTCGCATCGCGCGCGGCGAGCGCGATCGGCTTCATCGATCAGATGGTCGACTACTCGCGGCGCAACTCGCCGCTCTCCGAGGATCTGAAGGCGGAGGAGGTCGGTCACACCGCGGCGTTCCTGTCGAGCTCCCTCGCCAGCGGCATCACGGGGACGGTCGTCTACGTCGACAAGGGCTACGCAGCGATGGGCATCGCGGTCGATCGCGAGGGCGCCATGGCGCCCAAGACCTAGTGGCCGAATCTATGGCGTGAGGCCGTTGCGCGCAGTGGTATCTGGAGACATGCGCGCCCTCCTCGCAGTGCTCCTGCTCGCAGGTACGGCCGTGGCCGGACCCAAGCAGCTCCCGGCCAAGATCGAGAAGGCGGCCGGCAAGGCATTCGCCGCCGCGCAGGAGGCTGACGCGAAGGGCGATCTCGACGCCGCTGCGAAGCAATACGAGCGTGCGATCACGATCGCACCGCACCCCGACGCCTACTTCAACCTTGCCGACGTCCAGGTCCGCTCGAAGCACATCAAGACCGCGATCCGCTCGTACGAGAAATACCTCGAGCTCGCGCCGGAGGCCACGGATCGCAAGGCGGTCGAGCAGCGGATCGCCGAGCTGCTCGCGATGAAGGGCACGCTCGAGATGGAGTTCGACGAGCCCGATGGTCTCGTGTTCGTCGACGGCAAGCAGCTCGGCAAGGTGCCCGGGAAGTACGAGGTACGCGGTGGCACGCATCACGTGGATGTGATCACCCCGATCACTCACGGCAGCGGCACGTGTGACGCGATCGCGCTGCGCAGCAGTCGGTGTCACGTCGGTGGGCCGCCGCGCGAGGACGGCAACGTCGTGATCGGCTCGACCTGGTCATCGACCGCGAAAGCGTGGCCGATCGACGGGCAGAAGTTCCGGACCAAGGGCCGGTTCACCGCGAAGCCCGGTACCTACGAGTTGAAGATCTATGACCGGCAGTGCGCGCCGCTGAAGCTGGTGGTCCCGCCGGGCGACGTGGTGACGTACGCGTTCATCACTGCTCCCGAGGTGATCGAAAGTCACTCGCGCGAATGCATCGATCTGAAGATCGTGCAACGCCGCGTGACGTTCGACTAGATTACGCTCATAGGTGATCGCGTAACGGCGCACTCCGACGACGCGCAGGCCGGCGCGGAGCCGGCCGGATTCACGGTCGCGCTTCGGGTTGGCACGGCGGGCGTTCGCGAGCAGGAACGCAATGCCGTCGCGAAATGCGGCGGCGATGCTGACGCAGGCGCTCAGGGCTGCCGCGATCTCGTCGATGATGTGGCCCGAGCACATGGCCACGCGACGGGTGGACATCGGCTTGCCACCGACGAGCTGAGCGGCGTGGGCCAGGAAACGCTTGAGAACTGCCGCGCAGAACGGCGTACGCGACAGGTTCGTAGAGCCGCGTCATCGTCTTCTCGTTTCCCGGCAGCACGATCACGCGGAAGCCGACGATGCGCTTGCCTTTGTCGCGTTCGTACTCGACGTCGAGATCCATGCGCCGGTTCGACTTCTGCGCGACGAAGCGCGACAGCCGGACCGGCTTCGTCAGCGCCAGACGCGTGCCGTCGACCCAGGCGGCACGAACCCACGGATCGTGCGAGTGCGAGAAGACGCACGATGAACGATCCGCCTTCGTCGTCGACCGCCTCGAAGTAATCCACAGCGGGGTATCCACGGTCGGCGAGAAGTAACCGATCCTTCAAGGTTGACGCAGTCGGCAGGAACTGTCGCTCGGCCTCCTTGTCGGGAGCGATCTCCGACGCAACTTACCTCGTTGGAGAATCCGCTGTACGTAGCGTGGATCTCGACCTCCGCAGGTTCGATCGTCGTGAACCGCCTGGGGAACACATCACGCAGCTTCTTCTTGAGCGAGGCGGTGCGGTGTGACCGTCCGCCGTCGCTCGCTCTGGCCGGTCTTGCGACCGAGCTGGGTTAACATCATCGACGGACAGCGCGCGTGCGAGCGCCGACCGCATCCTGGTAAGGTGCGAGGTAGAAAACGCAGTCTCCGATCTGCTGGCTTGGTGTCCCCTCGACGACGTCGCGAACCTCCCGAAGTAGAACGCCAACGTTCGCAGAAGCTCCGGATGAAAAGTGGGACGCCGATCAGGTATCGCGGTCGCGAGGTCTGGTCCTCAACGACGGGACGGAAACGTTGCCTTTGCACGTCCACGAGGTCCGGAACGAGCATGGCGGCACAACGGATCCGTGGTCGGTGTTGCCGATCGCGATCGCGCGAGCAACGTCTGCCACGTCTGCCCTTAGTGTCCGGATCTCGGACAGTACCCAGTCGATTTCTTGATGGTTCGGCCGATTTTCTCGGCCGATTTCTCTTGACGCTTATCCGGCCAGTTTCGAAGCGAGGGCTCGCATGGCCGCGCATGGGTTCCGTGCGCGCGTGGCAGGCCGTGCCCGCGCGACACGCGGCGCTCGAAGGGAGGCGGACCGGCCTCGTCTGGAAACGCCGCCCCTGGGCTGCCTGGCGCGTCGTGCGAGGCGTCGAAATCGTCGAGTACAAAAGAGTCATGATGCTCGCGTCGTTGTC
>JANOPP010000721.1:0-8702 GCA_031421915.1 Myxococcales bacterium
TGTTCGGCATGTGGCCGCTGACGCTCGATGGGCTCGCCCACGCAGTGAGGTATCTGGTGCGCGGCGGCGAGCGGCCACGCGTCGGTGACCCGGGCAAGTGGGTCACGTCGATGTGCCGGCTCGGTTAGCGGATCCGCTCGCCGTCTTCGAGCGGCGGGACGATGATCGTCTGCGTCGTGTAGACGCCGGTCGCGACGAGGCCGGTGCACGTGGCGTCTCGTCCGCCAACGGTGATCGAGAGAGTGACGCCATCGGCGTCGCCCGAGGTCGCGGCGCGATCGCTCGTTCCGCGCGTCTTGATCTGCTGCCAGCCCGCGGCCTCCAGCGAGGTGGCGAGGTTGGTGGCGATCGCGAGGGCGTCGCTGCCGGGCACGCACCAGCTCTGGTGCGCGCGTTCGTCGATGACCTTGAGCTTCGCGAGCGGCGTCGCGCCCACGAACGTCGGCTCGCGGAGAAGCACGGTGTCGACGAGCTCCGCGCGGGCGGGTGGGGGCGATGCCGGAGCCTTCGGCGCAGGCTGCGTCGGTGGCTTCGGTGCGGGCTTCGCGTCGTCGGTCTTGCAGCCGCCCGAGACGGCGATCGTGGTCGCGATCACGGCGATCGCGAACGCGCGCACGCTAGGGCTTCTTCATGAAGTCAGGCTCGGGCTCGCTCGGGCCTTCCTTGAACGGCGTCGTCGCGGAACCGGAGCCCGTGCCTGGCGTTGGCGTCGGCTTCGGTCCGTCCTTGAGCGTCGGCGTGGTCGGCGTGGTCGGCGTCGTCGCAGAGCCCGTGCCCGTGCCGGTCGGCGGCTTGATGGTTGCGGAGCCCGAGCCCGTGCCGGTCGGCGGCTTGACCGTCGCAGAACCCGAGCCGGTGCCGGTGCCGGTCGGCGGCTTGACCGTCGCGGAGCCGGTGCCGGTGCCCGTCGGCGTGACTGTGGAGCCCGAGCCGGTGCCGGTCGGCGGCTTGACGATCGCGGAGCCCGAGCCGCTGCCGGTCGGCGGCTTGACGATCGCAGAGCCGGAGCCCGTGCCCGTCGGCGTGACTGCAGATCCAGAGCCCGTACCGGTTGGCGGCTTGACGATCGCGGAACCCGAGCCCGTTCCGGTTGGAACGGCGGAGGAGCCAGAGCCCGTCGTGACCGTCGCGGAGCCCGAGCCCGAGCCCGTCGGCGGCCGCGTGTAGTTGGTGTTGTTGATCTGGACCTGCACCTGGAGCGCCTCGTCGAGCTTCGCGATCATCATCGACACGTCCTCGGTGTACTTCGCCGCGTCGATGACGCGCTCGATCGACTTGTAGTTCGACTTGCGGATGCCGACGCGGACGCTCTTTCTCCCGACCTGCGCCTTGGTCAGCTCGACGGTGAATGGCGTGGTCTTGCCGGTGCTCGCGTTGTCGATGAAGATCACGGCGCCAGGCGGCTCACTGGTGATCGCGATCATGCGCGGCTTTGCGACGAGCTTGGCCGTCGCCTTGGTGTCGCCGCCCTTCACGTCGAGCTCGAGCATCGCGAACCCCGGCGCCTGCACGCGCGCCTTGTACGGCTTGCCCTTCTCGAGCTGGGCCTTGAGCGGCGCGGGGCCGGTCTGATTGGTTCCGAGGATCTCGACGGTCGCCTTCTCGGCGGATGCGGCGATCACGGTCTCGACGGTCTCTGCACCTGGAGTGACCGCGGCGCTGCCGCTGCCGGTCATTGCAGAGGCGCTGCCTGCGCTACCGCTGCCGCTGCCGACCATCTCGACGGCACCGCTGCCGCCACTACCGGGGTTCGTGATTGCGACGTCGCCCGAGCCTGGATTGGTGACGGCGCCCGAGCCTGGATCTGGCTGGTTGGTCGCGATCTGCTCGTTCTTGGGACGAAGGACGAAGAACCAGACTGCTGCGCCCGCTGCGGCGACGAGGAGGAGCAGCAGGATCACCATCGGAGCGTTGCTGCCGGACTTCGCGGCGACAGGGTGCTTCGCGGACGGCTCCGCCGCGACGGCGCGCATGCCCGTCGGCTTGGTGACGGCGTCCTTGGCGACAGGTTGCGGGCCCGACGGACGGACCGGGAGCTTGGCGGGCTCGACGCCGAGGCGGGTCTTCTGGTTATCGATCGACGGCGCGAGGGCCGGCGAATTCTCCTTGGCGATCGCGGCGGGAGCTGGAGACTCGGCGCGCGGCGATGGTGTGGTGTCGAGGAGGCGCGGCTGAGGGCGCGACGGCTCGGGCGGGCTCGGCAGGATCGGCGCGGAGTCGCGATCGACCTGCTGCGAGCCGACGGGCTTGACGTCGAGTGCCGTCGCCGTGTCGGCGCGATCGGGGACGGTGGCGTCGGCGCGAGCACCAGGTCGGCGCAGGGAGAGATCGTCGGCGGGGCTGGCTTTGCCCGCGTCCGCGGTCTGCGCGATCAGCTCGTCGAGTGCGCGGACCTTGGTCGCTTCCTCGAACGCCTGCTCGTCGAAGTCGTCGGCATCGGAGTGGAACGGCATCGGTCGCGGGAGCGGCGTGCCCTGATCGCTGAACGAGTCGGGACGCTTGCGATTCGGTCCGCTCTTCTCGGCGCCGAGTAGCGCTTCCTGCACCGGCATCGGAGCGACGCGCGTCGGCGTGTCCGTGAACATCGGCGGCTTGGCCGTCTCGGTGAGCGGCCGCGAGGGCGCCTGCTTTGCCTTCTCGGAGAGGATCCGCTCGAGGACCTGCTGGCTTCCCTCGGCGAGCCGATCGAAGCGAACGCCCATGCCGGGCGCGATCGCTGGTCGGCTCGGATCGTTCTCGCGCGTCCAGACCACGGTGCCTTCGCCCGCGATCAGCGGCGAGGTGTCGCGGAGCTGGAACTCGAACCGCATCTGCGTTCCGACCGCGAGCGGTTCCTTGGTGCGGATGAAGATGCCGCCCTGGCTGACGTCCACCGCATAACGCTCGATGAACTGCTCCAGCGTCTCGCTCTTGAACTTGATCTTGAGCGTGACCGGGGTGCGCTTTCCCTGTCGGGTATTTGGATCGGCCAAGGAGTTCTCCCAAATTCGGGTCACAGCGCCTCCCTCCACGGTCAGCGCAAGACTCGGATTTGGCTAGATTCTATGGTGGGGGCGTGCGCAATGCAACGCGGCGCCTGGTTTGTGTATTGTCGCCCGCAGATGCCGCCCTCGATCCGCCCGATCCGCCGTGTCCTCGTCGCCAACCGAGGCGAGATCGCTGTCCGCGTCATGCGGACTTGCAAGGAGCGAGGCCTCGAGACGGTCGCGGTGTACTCCGACGTGGACCGTCTCGCACCTCACGTCATGGTGGCTGATCGCGCCGTGGCACTTGGCCCGGCGGCCGCCGCGCAGAGCTACCTGGTGATCGAGAAGATCATCGCAGCCTGCAAGGAATCGGGCGCGGATGCCGTGCACCCGGGCTACGGGTTCCTGTCGGAGAACGAGGACTTCGCCGAGGCCTGCCTCGCTGCCGGGATCACGTTCATCGGCCCATCCGCCGAGGCGATGCGCAAGATGGGGAGCAAGACCGAGGCTCGCAAGACCGTCACCGCGGCCGGCACCCCGGTCGTCCCAGGCGACAACGGCCCCGAGGGCAACGGCTTCCCGACTGTGGCGCACGCGCTCGCTGCCGCGACCCGGATCGGCTACCCGGTCCTGCTCAAGGCCGCTGCTGGCGGCGGTGGCAAGGGCATGCGCATGGTCACCACCGAGGCCGAGCTGGCGCCCGCGTTCGAAGGCGCGGTGCGCGAGGCGACCGCCGCGTTCGGCGACGGCACCGTGTACCTCGAGAAGGCGATCATTCGACCGCGCCACATCGAGATCCAGGTGTTCGGTGATCAGCACGGCAACCTCGTGCACCTCGGCGAGCGCGACTGCTCGATCCAGCGTCGTCATCAGAAGGTGATCGAGGAGGCGCCGTCGCCCGTCATCACCCCGGAGCTGCGCGCGCAGATGGGCGCAGCGGCGATCGCGGCCGCGCGCTCGGTCGACTACGTCGGTGCCGGCACCTGCGAGTTCCTGCTCGGTGACGGCGGCGGCTTCTACTTCCTCGAGATGAACACGCGGCTCCAGGTCGAGCACCCGGTCACCGAGATGATCTACGGAGTCGATCTCGTAGCGTGGCAGCTCGATGTCGCCGAGGGTCGCCCGCTGCCGATGCTGCAAGCCGAGCTCGACGCCCGCCGTCGCGGTCATGCGGTCGAGTGCCGGATCTACGCCGAGGATCCGGTGAAGTTCCTGCCGTCCCCCGGCAGGATCACGCACCTCCGGGTGCCCGATGGTCCGTACATCCGCAACGACGCGGGCTGCTACGAGGGCTCCGAGATCCCGGTCCACTACGATCCGATGATCTCGAAGCTCGTCGTGTGGGGCGAGGATCGCGCGCGTGCGGTCGCGCGGATGCGGCGGGCCCTCGACGAGTACTGCGTTCGCGGGATCGAGACGAACCTGGCGTTCCACCGGCGCTGCTTCCGCCACGACGCGTTCGTCGCCGGTGACTACGACACCGGCTTCATCGGTCGCAACGTCGCGGAGCTGACCCCGCGCGCCGACCCGCTCGAGCTCGATGCGTCGATCATCGCCGCGGCCCTCGACGCCAGCACGCAGCGCCCCGATGCGCCCAAGGCGAGCAACGGCGCCGCCGCCGTGCCGACCCCGGTGAGCTCCGAGATCTCCGGCTGGCGACGCCAGCTCCGGTAGACTGATCCGATGAGGCGGTTCGCGCTGACACCCCAAGGGTGCTTGCTCGCCTTGCGGCTCGCTGGCGTCGCCCTCGCGACACCCCGAGGGTGCTTGCTCGCCTTGCAGCTCGCTGGCGTCGCCGCGTGTGAGGAAGAGGTCGTCGGTCTCGACACGGCGGGCTCGTGTCCGCCGGTCGATCCGCCGACCTACGCGAGCTTTGGCCAGCCGTTCTTCACGGCGTACTGCATCGACTGTCATTCGCAGTCCAAGGTCGGCGCGGATCGCCGCGATGCGCCGGTGACGATCGACTTCGATACGCGGAGCCTCGTGCGCGAGAACACGAGCCGGATCGACAAGCAGGCGGCGTTCGGGCCCGCAGCGGATAACCGGCTGATGCCGCCGTCCGATCACGACGCGCAGCCGACGGATGCAGAGCGGATCCGGCTCGGCGAGTACATCGGGTGCGAGATCGGCCGCTGACCTCGCCGACGATTTCGCGACCTGGGATCAGCGAACATACGCCCATCACCGACGAGATCAATGGCGAATCGACCACGGTGATCTCAGGCAGTTAGTGCCGTAGCTGGCGCATTGCGGATCGCGTCACCAGTCGGTAAGAACCCTCGATGGCGCAGCAGACCAAGTTCGTATTCGTGACCGGCGGCGTCGTCTCGTCGCTCGGGAAGGGCATGGTCTCCGCGTCGATCGGCGCGCTGATGGAGAATCGTGGCCTCAAAGTCGCGAACATGAAGCTCGATCCGTACATCAACGTGGATCCGGGCACGATGAACCCGACCCAGCACGGCGAAGTGTTTGTCACCGACGACGGCGCCGAGACAGATCTCGACCTCGGACACTACGAGCGGTTCGTGTCGAGCAAGATGTCGCGGCTCAACAACATCACGACGGGGCAGATCTATTCGTCCGTGATCGGCAAGGAGCGCCGCGGCGAGTATCTCGGTTCGACCGTGCAGGTGATTCCGCACATCACCGACGAGATCAAGCAACGGATCCTGCGCTGCGCCGAGGGCCTCGATGTCCTCGTGGTCGAGGTCGGTGGCACCGTCGGCGACATCGAGTCACTGCCGTTCCTCGAGGCCGCGCGCCAGCTCCGCGTCGAGCTCGGCACGCAGAACTCGGTCTCGGTCCACCTCACGCTCGTGCCGCACATCCGCGCGGCCGGCGAGTTCAAGACCAAGCCCACGCAGCACTCGGTGCAGAAGCTGCGCGAGATCGGGATCCAGTGCGATGTGCTGGTCGTCCGCTGCGAGCAGCTGCTCGACGAGGCGACGATCAAGAAGATGGCGATGTTCTGCTCGGTCGCCGCCGACGCGGTGTTCCAGTCGGTCGATGTCGACACCGTGTACCGCCTGCCACTGATGCTGTGCGAGCAGGGTCTCGATCAGAAGCTCGCCTCGCTCCTCAACATCTGGTCGCGCGCATCGCGGCTGTCGGCGTGGGAGGAGGTCGTCGCGCGGATCACCGAGCCCAAGCGCAAGATCACGATCGGCTTCGTGGGCAAGTACGTCTCGCTCGTCGAAGCGTACAAGAGCCTCAACGAGGCTCTCTTGCACGGCGGCATCGCGAACGACTGCCGCGTCGAGATCAAGCACATCGACAGCGAGGAGCTCGAGAAGACCGGCGTCGCGCAGCTCGCGCAGTACGACGGCATCCTCGTCGCCCCCGGTTTCGGTGCACGCGGTACCGAGGGCAAGATCGCGGCGGTCCGCTACGCGCGCGAGAACAAGGTTCCGTACTTCGGCATCTGCTTCGGGATGCAGATGGCCGTGATCGAGTTCGCGCGCCACGTGTGTGGCCTCGAGAAGGCGAACTCGACCGAGATCGATCCGGCCACGCCGCACCCGGTCGTCGATCTGATGCCCGATCAGCGCGGCGTCACCGACAAGGGCGCAACGATGCGCCTCGGCGCGTACGCCTGCACGCTGAAGGCAGGCACTCGCGCTGCCGAGGCGTATGGCACGACCGAGATCAGCGAGCGCCATCGCCATCGCTGGGAGATCAACAACAACTACCGCGACGCGCTCGAGCGCCACGGCATGGTGCTGTCCGGGCTGTCTCCCGACGGGCGCCTCGTCGAGATGATCGAGATTCCGCAGCATCCGTACTTCGTCGCCTGCCAGTTCCACCCCGAGTTCAAGTCGCGGCCGAGCGCACCGCACCCGCTGTTCTCGAGGTTCGTGAAGGCCGCGCTCGCACGGCGCACGTAGGCAACAGGCGGCAAGTGGGGATGGGGTCCGTTCGTAACTGGGCGAGCAACGTTCGGTTCACACCGCGGCGGCGCGCCTCTCCACGCTCGATCGAGGAGCTGCAGGCCGTCGTCCGCGAGGCGAAGAAGCTCCGCGCTGTCGGTGCAGCGCACTCGTGGTCGCCGGCGATCGTCACCGACGACACGCTGGTGTCGCTCGATCGGATGCGCCGGGTGATCGCACTCGATCGCGCGGCGATGACGGTGACGGTGCAGGGCGGGATGCGCCTGCGCGAGCTCAACCGCCACCTCGATCAGCACGGGCTCGCGCTCGCGAATCTCGGCTCGATCGACAGCCAGTCGGTCGCCGGCGTGATCGCGACGGGCACGCACGGGACCGGCCGCAACTTCGGGTGCCTCAGCACCCAGGTCGCCCGCCTCGAGCTGATCGACGGAGCGGGGAGGGCGGTGACCGTGTCCCGTGGTGACCCCGACCACGCGGGCGCCGTCGTCGGTCTCGGCGCGCTCGGGATCGTGCACGCGGTGACGTTCGATGTGGTGCCCGCGTTCCGCTTGCACGACGTCACCGGCACCGCGCGGTTCGAAGACGTCGTCGAGCAGCTCGATGACTACATCGCGAGCGCCGACCACTTCAAGCTGTGGTGGCTGTGCCCGAACGAGGACGCGGTCGTCTACCGCTACGACCGCACGGACCTGCCATCGAACGACAGCGCACTGCGCCGCTGGCTCAAGGATCGCGTGATCGCGGTCGCGATGTACCGCACGCTGCTGAACGTCGGGCACGTCAGTGGCAGGCGCTGGATCCCCGCGATCAACCGCTTCCTGACGCGAGAGGCAGGGCGGGGGCTCGATCGGATCACGCCGAGTCACGTCGGCTTCCTCACGCCGATCCCACCCGTGCACGCCGAGTCGGAGTGGGCGTTCGATCGCACCGACGCGAAGGCGCTGTTGCGCGAGTACCGGCGCCTGCTTCCCGATGGCGGGCACAGCTACAACTTCATCCAGGAGCTGCGGTTCTCGAAGGCCGACGACCTCTGGCTCTCGCCCGCGTACCAGCGCGACTCGATCTGGCTCTCGCTCTACAACATCGATCGCAAGAACTGGCCCGCGCAGCTCGCGAAGTTCGAGGCCTTCGCGCGCGCCCACGGAGGTCGCCCGCATTGGGGCAAGGAGGCGACGTTCGATCGCGGATACCTGCGCACGCAGTACCCGCGGCTCGATGACTTCGCGGCGCTCGTGGCGCGGTTCGATCCCGAGCGGAAATTCCGCAATGCGTGGGTCGATCAGATCGTCGGCGACTGAGGCGGCGCCGCGGAAGCGATCGGCAGCGTGATGGTGAACGTCGTCCCGGAGGGAGCGCTCACGACAGCGATGGATCCGCTGCAACTGTCGACGAGTCGCTTCACGATCGAGAGTCCGAGCCCGGAGCCGGCGGTCTTCGTGGTCACGTAGGGGTCGAACACCCGCGCGAGCAGCCCGGGAGGAATTCCTCGCCCATCGTCCGCGACCTCGATGCGGACCTGCCGGTCGTCAGTGGCCGAGCCGCGGATCGTGATCGTCTTTGCCCCGGCATCGCGCGCGTTGATGCAGAGGTTCATCAACACCTGCTCGATGTGCGTGCGCGACAACGCCGGCACCACGCGAGGAGCCTGGATCTCCACCGCGAGTGCGGAGTGGCCCCGCAACAGCGCGTCCAGCACGGGGCGAAAGCTCTGGACCGCCTCGTCGAGTGCGACGTACTCGGATCCGTCACGCGTCGCAAACGTGTGGAGGTCGCGCAAGATCCGGCTCGCGAACGACGTGGTCTGCACCAGCTCGCGTCCCATGTCGGTGAGCAGCGACGGCGGTTGATC
>JANOPP010000722.1:0-3279 GCA_031421915.1 Myxococcales bacterium
GTGGGGCACGGTCGATGCGTGCGAGCTGCCGTCGCCCGAGAACCGGGCGCGGTTCCTGCCGTAGCAGGATCACTGCTTCGGGCTCACGATCGCCGGCAAGCCGCCGCGTGGGCGCAGCGTGATCAGGGGCTCGGGGACGACGTGCGTCGTCAGCGTCCTGACCGTGGCCCGCTGGATCATGGTCGCGAGCGAGAGCTGCGCCTCCATCAGCGCGAAGTGCGAGCCGATGCATACGCGTGGTCCCGCGCCGAACGGCAGGTAGTGATGGCGCGGGCGCGCCTTCTTGACCTCGGCGAGCATGCGCTCGGGCTTGAACGCGAGCGGCGCCGCGAAGTAGTCGGGCCGGCGATGAATGCCGCGAATGTTGATCACGAGGATCGACTTCTCAGGGAACTGATGGCCGCCGATCGTCACGTCGCGCGTTGCCTCGCGGCCCGTTTGATACGCCGGCGGATGCAGCCGCATCGCCTCGTCGATCACCGCCGCCGTGTACGGCAGATTCGGTAGATCCTCGGTCGTCACGGTGCGATCGCCGAGTACGCGCCGGACCTCCTCGGCGAGCTTCTCGTGCGCGCCTGGATTGCGGCCGAGCTCGTACCACGTCCACGTCAGCGCGTTCGCGGTCGTCTCGTGGCCGGCGAGGAGCAGCGTCATCACCTCGTCTCGGATCTGCGCATCCGTCATCGCGGTGCCGTCCTCGTCGCGCGCGAGCAGAAGGACCGACAGCACGTCACCCCGGTCGATGCCGAGCGTGCGCGCGTCGGCGATCAACTTGTAGACGACCTCGTCGAGCATCTTCACCGCGCGCTTCATGGCGAGGTGGCGGGGCAGGGGCCACTTGTAGCCGAGCTGGATCGGAGAGGTGATGTTCGCCAGCATCGCGCGCATCGCGAGCTCGAGGCCGGTGCCGACCGTCGCTGCGGAGCTGCGGATGTCGGCGCTGAACATCGTCTTGCCCGCGATCGCGAGCGTCATCTCCATCATCTCGTGCGACAGGTCCACGCGCTGGCCGGGCTTCCACGTCGCGAGCTGATTCAGTGTCTCCTCGACCATCACCTCGCCATACGCGGACAGGCGCTTCGGAGCGAACGCGGGTGCGAGCAGCTTGCGATGCCGCTTGTGCACGTCACCCTCCGACGTCAGCAGCCCCTCGCCGAGCACGGGCGCCAGGAAGTGCAGGCCCGCCGACTTCTTGAACGCGGACGCCTGGTCGACGAGCACGTCGTGCGCGAGGTCCGCGTCCGTGATCGAGTAGACCGGGATGTGCAGAATGTTGAACCGCGCGACCGGGCCGATCTGCGCCGCCTCGTCGTGGAGGGCCAGGCGGTCCCGCCGGAACGACAGGAGGTTTCCCAGCACGGGCCACCCGGGCACCGCGGGAACCGACTGGACGACGGAGGCGGGTGCGAAGAACGGGCTTTCACGAGAGGCCATGTTCGAACTAGAATGCGAGTGATTACTCACATTGCCAACTCGCGTTCCGCGATCCCTGTGAAGGAGCCTCCGTGCACCGCCAAGTCAAGACCACGCCTCGGAAACGCCCGACCCAGAACCGCAGCAAGGCGACCGTCGACACGATCCTCACCGCAACTGCTCGGATTCTGATCAAGCAGGGCTACGACGGCATGACGACCAACTCCGTCGCCGAAGCCGCGGGTGTCTCGATCGGCTCGCTCTATCAATACTTCCCGAACAAGCAGGCTCTGGTCGCCGCGCTGATCGAGAACCACCTCGACGCCAAGAGCACACTGACCCATGCCGAGCTCGCTCGCGTTGCAAAGCTACCGTTCGGCGAGGCGGTGCGCGCGATGATCAAGATGACGGTCGAGAACTACGCGGCACAGCCCGAGCTTCGCCGGGTGCTGCTCGAGCAGGTCCCGCGGGCGCCGTTCGGCAAGCGGATCGCCGAGCTCCACGATCGCACCCACAAGATGGTGACCGTGCTCCTGACCGCGCGCCGCGACGAGCTCGCGATCGAGGATCCGAACACCGCGGCCTTCGTGATCGTCGCCGCGATCGAGGGGCTCTGCTACCGCGCCACCCTGTTCGAGCCGGCGCGCCTGCGCGATCCCGCCCTCATCGACGAGGCCTCGGCGATGGTCGCGCGCTACCTCGGCGTCGCCGCGGGTTGATCGCGCGCCCGCGCTGATCCACGCTCCGCGCATGCATCGCTGGCTCGCCTGCTCGCTCGTCCTCGTGTGTGCGGCGTGCCCCAAGAAGCCGTCGACCACGCCACCCCAACCGCAGGCGGGCGTCGGCTGCCCGGCATCGAGTGGCGTCTATGTCGCCTCGTACGCGCAGCCTCCGGACGGCGAGCAGGGCCACACCGGCTGGGTCCTGCCGCTCCACGATGCGAAGGTCGCGTCGGTCGAGGGCCAGCCGGGGTACGCGCCGATCGATGCGGCGACCGCGTCCGCGGCAGGTGTGCCGACGCCCCCGACGACGATCTGGCTCCTGCCGCCGAACGCACCGATGTGTCAGGCGACGATCGGCACCTACTACGCAGCCGCGATCGAGGGGGCGACGCCGAACATCGCCTACGGCGTCGAGCTCACCGGGTGCGCTCCGCCGAAGGAGCCCTCCGACGCCGTCGCGATCGCCCTGGTCTCCGATGCACCGCCCACGGAGTGCAAGGTCTCTCCGCCGCGTCCGCTCGCGTCGCGCCTCGGTGACCTCGACAAGGCCGGAACGTGGTCGCCGCCGACCAAGGAGACTCCGATCCCGCCTGCGCTCGACGCACTGATCCCGCAGAAGGAGTGCTCCGCGCCGGCCTGTCAGAAGCTGTGGTCGATCGCGCAGGTCGAGATCGCCGGCAAGCCCGTCGCGTGGGCCGGCGCGGTCAACTGGATCACCGGCTCGGCGTGTCCGTTCTCGACCGAGTCGTGGAGTGGGTTCTTCGTCTCGGGTCCCGACGGTGCACCCATGCAGGTCACGGTCGGCCAGGATCATCCCCTCGCGCTCACCGTCGTGCTGTCGGATTCATCGGGCCGCCAGATCCTGCTCGCACAGGGCACAGGTGAGTACACCGCCTATGATCTCGTGAACGGCGCTGCCACGGTCGGTCGTCATCTCGTGTGGCTTGTCGACGGGCCGGAAGCATATCGAGATCTTGATCATCTCGGGCCCGAGTGCCCCACCAGCGCCCGATGAACGCCCGATGAACGCCCCAAGAACACCCCATGAACGCCCCATGAGTACCGCCTGACGTTATAGGTTTCCGCCAAATGACACATCGCTGGCAGTTCTTTCGCGCAGGCGGCGTCGATCAGGTCAGTCTCC
>JANOPP010000723.1:0-23403 GCA_031421915.1 Myxococcales bacterium
CTAGTCCACTTGCGCAATGCATGGTTGACGCGCTCGAGGAGGCCTGTAAGACGGTGCCAGTACCGCCGGATCTAAAAGTTCTTCCGCCATGGCCAATCGACGTCGGCGGCTCTCACTAACGCAGGTATGAGCATCTGGCAAGTGTCCTTCAATGTAGTGCTGGTGGCGTTCGTAGTCTGCTTGTCCGCATCATGTAAGGACACAAAGCCAGATGCTTCGCATGTCGTCTCGTCTCAGTTAACGGCCTTCTTGCAATCTCAGAATGTGAACCTTAGCGATGTGCAAGAGAAGGCATTCGTATCACTTTGCCTCCATCATCCCCGAGCTGAAGCTGGTCCGCCCGTCGGCGCTGTTCCAGAGTCGATAGTGGGACGGAGAATCCCACCGCTTGTGCGTGAGCGGTTAGCTACGCTGTCGAAGCAGGAGCTCGCGAGTGTATTGCGCCGAGTGGAGTACGTGACGGCGGAGTTCAAGAAACTAGAGGATGTGGACCACAGCGCCAGTGATCTTTATGCCTTGTACCTTGAATTCTCGCTCATATGCATGATGCATCGCGAGTCATAGCGTTGCATCCGGGTTTCCAACCTGATGGGGTTTCCCAATGCGAATAGTTCTTGTATTTCTCTTGGTTGCCGGTTGCTCTTCGACTGAGAGGCAGTCTGAGCTGGAAAGACACATAGGCGAGAAGTTGGATGCTTTGGTCGCAAAGCGCGGGCAGCATCTATCCACTACGCAACGGGAAGCGTTTCTCGTGCTCTGTGGCTTGGATCGCGACTATTATCCGACTCGATTGTCTGGGTCAGCCGCTGCTGTTCCGACACACATCGACGGCAAGCCGATTCCCGATTGGTTCCGGCAGCGCATGTCTCAGATACCAAATAGCGAGTTGGCCGTGGAGATGGCTGAAACGCAGTTGGATGTACTTCGCACCGTCGCAGAAGACGAACGTGAGGTTGACCGGCTGCAAACACTGTATTCTGCGTTTCGGGCCCGCGAGTGTGGGAACTTCCCACCCCGCCCAGAACGGTAAGGGCCGGAAGGTTTCGGGTAGCTCACTCGAGCATCGCGAGAGCGAGCGCGGACGGGCTACTTCTTCGTCCAGCGATCGAGCCAGCCGAGGACTTCCTCGTGCCACAGCTTGCTGTTCTGCGGCTTGAGGACCCAGTGATTCTCGTCGGGGAAGTGGATGAACTTCGACGGGACGCCCTTGCGCTGGAGCGCCGTGAACGTCGACATGCCCTGCGTGTCGACGACGCGGTAGTCGAGGGCGCCGTGGATCACGAGGGTCGGTGTCTTCCAGTTCTTCACGTGATCGATCGGGTTGTGCTTCGTGTAGTTCTCGGGCTTCTCCCACGGCAGGCCGCCGTGATCCCACTCGGGGAACCACAGCTCCTCGGTGTCGTAGTAGGCCATGCGCTCGTCGAGGTTGCCGTCGTGACAGACGAGCGCCTTGAAGCGATCGGTGTGGCCGTTGATCCAGTTGATCATGAAGCCGCCGTACGAGGCGCCGAGCGCGACGACCTTGGTCTTGTCGAGGAAGTTGAACTTCGCGAGCGCGGCGTCGAGGCCGAGCATGAGGTCCTCGTAGGGCGCGCCGCCCCAGTCACCGGAGATCGAGTCGGTGAACGCCTGGCCGTACCCCGTCGAGCCGTGGAAGTCGATGAACACGGCTGCGTAGCCGCGGCCCGCGTAGGTCTGCGGGTTCCAGCGGTAGTGGAAGTGATCACCGAAGCTGCCCTGCGGGCCGCCGTGGATGAGGAATGCGACCGGGACCTTGCCGCCCGTGTAGCCGGCGGGCTTCATGACGAAGCCGTAGACGGTCTCGTTCTTCGCGCCCTTGAACGTGAACTGCTCGTACTCGCCGAACTGGATCTTCGCGACGCGGGCGTCGTTGAAGTGGGTGAGCTGCCTCATGTCCGAGCCATCGGGCTTGCTGGTGAACAGCTCGCCGGGCAGCTTGAGCGTGTCGCGCATGAACACGATGCGGTCTTTGGCGACCGCGGCTCCGCTGTTCGTGCCCTTCTCGACGAGGAGCTTCTCCTTGCCCGTCGCGACGTCGATCGAGAACAGCGCCTGGTGGCCGAGGTTCGCGGTGTCGGTGACGATCGTCTTGCCATCGGCGCTCCACGCGATGCCACCGACCGAGCGGTCCCACGCCTCGGTCACGACGCGGGTCTTCCTCGTCGCGACGTCGATGATCGACAGCCGCTCGCGGTCGGCCTCGAACACGGGCCGCTTCATCTGCCGGATCGCGAGGGACTTGCCGTCGGGCGAGAACACCGGCTGGAAGTCATAGGCCTTGTTGTCGGCGGTGACGTTGACCGGCTTGGTGCGACCATCGGCCGGGATCAGGAACACGTCGGTGTTGGTCTGGTAGGCGTTTGCCTTGCCGCTGTTGCGGATCACGAATGCGATCGTCTTGCCGTCGGGCGAGATGTCGACCTCCTCCATGCCGCCGAACGGATGGGTCGGCGAGTCGGTGGTCTGCGCGGACATCAGGTCGCGCGCGTCGTCGGCCTTGCCGCCGAGGTCGGGCGGCGTCCACACGAACAGGTGGGAGTACTTGCCGTCCTCCCACTGATCCCAGTGGCGGAACAGGAGGTTCTCGTACACGCGCGCCTTGCTCTTGGACTTCGCCTTGTCCTCGTCGTGCTTGATCGAGTCGCCGAGCGTCTTGGCGCCCGGCCAGACATCGATCGCGAGGACCATGCGCTTGCCGTCGGGGAACAGGTCGTAGCCGTTGATGTCGGTCGCGAGCTTGGTGACCTGCTCGGGCTCTCCGCCCGAGAGCGAGATCCGCCAGACCTGCGAGCTGCCGGTGCGCGCGGACAGGAAGTAGAGCGACGTTCCATCGGGTGACCAGGCGGGATCCGAGTCGTTCTCGGCGTGCGTGGTGATCCGGCGGATGCTCGCGCCGTCGACGGTCGCGGTCCAGATGTCGAGCCGACCGCGGTTCGCCTCGTAGTCGGTGTCGCGCACCGTGAACGCCACCGACTTGCCGTCGGGCGAGACGACCGGCGCGCCGACGCGCTGCATCGCGAGCATGTCGTCGATGGTCAGACCCTTCGCCGCAGCGGGACTCGCGAGCGACAGCAACGAAACAACGAGCAGCGGCATCTTCATGGTGCTGCACTATGCGAAAAGGGTGGCGGTGGATCAACCGCTGAGCATCGGTGTCGTCGGTGCCGGCACCGCGGGTGCGGCAGCTGCGACCCTCCTGGCCGCCGCGGGGCACCGGGTGACGGTGCTCGAGCGCGTCGCCGATCCGCAGCCGATCGGGGCCGGGATCACGCTCCAGCCGACGGGCCAGGTCGCGCTCGCACGGATCGGTGCGCTCGAGGAGGTCCACGCCGCCGGCGCGCGGATCGATCGGCTGATCTGTGCGCGGCGCGGGGGGCGGTACCTCGTGAACCTCCCGTACTCGGACATCGATCCCCGGCTCTATGGCCTCGGCATCCATCGCGGCGTGCTGTTCCAGACCCTGTTGGCCGCTGCTCGCGCGGCGGGCGCGACGATCGAGTGCGGTGTGGCCGTGGTGCGCAGCGAGCTGACCGCGAACGGACGCGCGCTCGTCGATGACCGCGGCCGACGCCACGGTCCGTTCGATCTCGTGATCGCGGCAGACGGATCGGTCTCGGAGCTTCACGCGGAGGCGCCGCGCGTGACGTCGACGGCCTATCCGTGGGGCGCGCTGTGGCTCGTCGTCGACGACACGACATTCACGGCCGAGCGGACGCTGTACCAGACGGTGCACGGGGCAAAGCAGATGGTCGGCTTCCTGCCGACTGGCAAGGCGCCGGGCACGGACACCAACGTACTCAGCATGTTCTACAGCCTGCGCGCGGACCGCGTGGATGCGTGGCGTGGAGCCGGACTGTCGGCGTGGCGTGATCAGGTCCTCCGCCTCGACGAGCGGGCGGAGCCGATCCTCGACATGCTGTCGAGTCTCGAGTCCGTGGTGTTCACGCGCTATCGCGACGTCGCGATGTGGCCGTGGCACGCGGATCGGATCGTGTTCATCGGCGACGCTGCGCACGCGACGAGCCCGCAGCTGGGCCAGGGCGCGAACCTCGCGCTGCTCGATGCCGTGGCGCTCGCGGACGCGATCGCCGCCGAGCCGAGCGTCCCGCGCGCACTCGCGGCGTACTCCAGCGGTCGCCGCCGCCACCTCGACTTCTATCAGTTCGCGACGCGCGCGCTGACGCCGTTCTTCCAGGGTGACTCGCGCGCTCTGGGCTGGCTGCGGGACCTGACGTTCCCGCACAGCCGGTGGATGGGCTGGTTCCGTCGACGGATGGCGCGGGCGATGGTCGGCATCGACCGCGGCCTGGTGCGCGGCCCGATGCCGATCGCGGAGGTCCTGACGGCGTATGCATTGTCAGGTGCCTCCGATCCAGACGTGGGTCCCGGGCGTACTATCGAGAGGTGACGACGACGGGTGTGCGGGGGACTCCTTCGGGAGGCACGTCACAGGCGCAGGAGCGGATTCACCGCCACCAGCACGCTGCCGAGGTGCTCCGCGCGCGAAGCGTGCTCGTCGCCGCATGCACGTTGTGGGTGATCTGCGGCGCCGGGCTCGATCTCGCCACGCATCACCTGATCGGTACCGGCTCGCTGACGTTCATCCTGATCGTGCGGTTCGCGACGACGCTGTTCCACATCGCCGTCGTCGCGCCCCTGTTCCGCTCGCCGCCGCTGGAGCCGGGCGTCGCATCGCTCCTCGCGCAGTCCGTGTTTCCCGTGACGTCGTTCGCGCTGATGCTGATCGCGACGCACCAGGGCGGCCTGACCTCGCCGTACGTCACGGCGGTGTTCGTGATCGTGATGGGCCACACGATCGCGTGGCCCAATCCGTGGCGACGCGGCGCGTGGCTCGCCGCGCTGTCCGCGTTCATCTATCCCGTGGGCCTGTTGATCGCCACACGGTTCGATCCGGAGCTGCGCGCGCAGCTGTTCGATGGCCGCGCGCTCGCGACCGTCGCCGTGTACTTCTCCGTCGTCACGGCCGGTGCGATCGTCGCCGTGTGGGGCGGTCATATCGTGTGGTCGCTGCGACAGAGCGTGTTCGAGAGCCGCAAGCTCGGCCGCTACCGCTTGCTGCGCAAGATCGGGATGGGCGGCATGGGCGAGGTGTGGCGCGCCGAGGATCGCGCGCTGCGCCGGAGCGTCGCGATCAAGATCCTGTCCCCCGAGCACGGACGCAAGCCGTCGCGCGTGGCGCGGTTCGAGCGCGAGATCCAGGCAACCGCGTCGATCGCCCACCCCAACGTCGTCCGCATCCACGACTGGGGCGTGACCGATGACGGCGTCTGGTACTACGCGATGGATCTGCTCGAGGGAGCGGATCTCTCGACGGTCGTCAAGAAGTGCGGCCCGCTGCCGCCGGCGCTCGCCGTCGACCTGTTCATCTTCGCCGCGCGAGGGCTCGCCGAGGCGCACCGCGTCGGCGTGATCCATCGCGATCTCAAACCCGGCAACATGTTCGTCGTCGCACCGGCGCGCGAGCCGGTGCGCCTCGAGCTCCTCGATTTCGGCATCGCGCAGATCGGGGACGATGCCGAGCTCACGCAGGCGGGTGCGATCATGGGCACGCCGGCGTTCATGGCGCCCGAGGTGCTCGCCGGTGCGCCCGCGACGGTCGCGTCGGACCTCTACGGCATCGCCGCCGCGATGTACTACGCGCTCACCGGATCGCCGCCGCGCGACGCGAACCACGCCCCGGTGTCGACGTTGATCGCGGGGATCCCGTCGACGCTCGACGATGCGCTCGTCCGCGCGCTCGACTCCGAGCCGAGCCGTCGCCAGGCCAATGCCGAGGAGCTCGCGGCCGAGCTCGCGCGCACCGGGCTGCACTGGAGCGCGAGCTGGCCGATCGATCGCAATCACTCGTTGGCTCCGGACACCGTCGATCCGACGGTCGACCCGGAGGCCCCGGCGACGCAGGTCGAGGCACCGAGCCGCCGGTCGCGCCCATCGATCGAGCCACCGAATCAGCCCGCGACCAAGCCGGTAGCGAAGCCGTAGCTCACACCGCGACCGCGGCGCGTCGCTCGCGCACGATGTAGTGCGCGACCGCCGCGAGTCCGAGCACCGCGGCGAGGATCGCGATGGGCATCGCGAAGCGCGGCTCTGCGACCGCGACCGCGCACGCGACGAACTGCGCGATCGTCGCCGCCTTGCCGATCGCATCGGCGTGCAGGTGGTTCGTCGGCTGCCGGCGCGCGAGGTAGGCGACCACCAGCGGTACGAGGACGATCTCGCGCGCTGCGATCAGGCCGATCAGCAAGGCATCGTGCGTGTGCACCCAGATCGTCGCGAGCACCGCCACGACGAAGATCTTGTCGACCAGCGGATCGAGCCAGCCGCCGATGTCGGGCGTCGTATGACCGCGCTTCTGCATCCAGCGTGCGACGTTGCCGTCGAGCGCATCGGTCAGTGCGGCGAGCGCGATCAGCGCCACGCTCCACACCGTGTTCCCGTACGTCTGCGTCAGGCCGAACGCGATCGGCAGCCGGGACAGCGTGAGGGCGTGGGCAAGCCACATGCGTCACACCATTCCATGCGCCGTTTCGTCCGCAAGCTACGGCGTCGTTGCGCTGCCACGGACCTCGAAGTCGGACACGTCACAGCCGCCGATGCGCGCGTCATAGACCCACTGCGTGCCGACCATTGCACCATGACCTGGTGCGTCGAGTGTTCCTGGTCGCCGGTATCAGTCAACGCCGCGGCAGATCTGCGGCTCTTCGCCATCGGTCTCGTGGCGCGGGCGCTCTTGCTCGCGCGACTGCTGGCTCGTCTGGGTCTTCGGTTCGGTCATCTCGGGCTTGTTCTCGGTGTACTCGCGCATAGGGGAATCAGGAGCAAGCGATGTGCCGGCGCTGAGGCGGCCTCGCAGCTGCGCACCGCGCGATGCAGCGGGCGCAAGCGCGCACTCCCCGACGCGGGGTGCGAACCGGACGACGCGTTGACGCTGCGTGTTACGAACGAATGGAACCGTCGGGTCCAGGTGATCGCGAGCGCTCCGTCGCATCGAAGGTGAGCGCGAGGCGCGTATCGCTCGGTGAACGCTGGAGATGGGATCGCGGTGTTCGTGCGACGAAAATCTGAGCGTCGCGCCCGGCGAATCGATGGACCTTCGTGCGCCGAACCGCGCAACTGTGCGCAATCGCCGAGCCGTTCGGACGGCACGTCCCATGAACAAGGCCGCCGCATGAATCGCTCCGCGCTTGCCGCCCTTCTGTTCGCATCTGCCTGCACCAGCTCTCCGACCGAGCCGCCGCTGATCAAGTCCGACCTCGAGCGGAACCTCGCTCCGATGATCAGTGACGCAGATCTCGCGACGCTGGTCTCCGACAACACCGCGTTCGCCGCGGATCTCTACCGCCAGGTGCGCGGCGAGGAGGGCAACCTCTTCATGTCGCCGCACTCGATCTCGACGGCGCTCGCGATGACGTACGCCGGTGCGAACGGCACGACCGCGACGCAGATGGCGACCGCGCTCCACTTCACGCTGCCGCCCGCGACGCTGCACGCGGGCCTCAGCGCCCTCGATCTGGCGCTCGCCTCTCGCGCTGCAAACGCGAAGGGCGACACCATCCCGTTCCGGCTGAAGACGGCGAACTCGCTGTGGGGCCAGGAGGGCAAGCAGTTCATGACGCCGTTCCTCGACACGCTCGCCCTCAACTACGGCGCCGGCGTCCACGTCCTCGACTTCGCGAACGCGCCGGATCCGTCGCGCGAGACGATCAACACGTGGGTCGAGGAGCAGACCAACGACAAGATCCAGGACCTCCTCCCGAAGGGCTCGATCACCGAGCTCACACGCCTCGTCCTGACCAATGCGATCTACTTCAGCGCCGCCTGGGCCGAGCCGTTCGAGACCAGCGCGACCGCCGACCGCGTGTTCCACACGCCCACCGGTGACGCGAACGTCCCCACGCTCGCCCAGAACGAGGAGATGCGGTACGGCGCCGGTGACGGCTTCCAGGCCGCCGAGCTCGCGTACGACGGCGGCCAGCTCGGCATGGTCGTCGTGGTCCCCGACGACATGGCCGCGTTCGAGGCAAACCTCACCGGTGCGACGTTCACGGCGATCAACGCGTCGCTGCGCACGCACCTCGTCGATCTGAAGCTCCCGAAGTTCCGGTTCGACGCCCCGCTCGGGCTCAAGGAGACCCTGCAGAACCTCGGTATGACGCAGGCGTTCACGGATGCAGCCGACCTCTCCGGCATCGACGGTGAGCTCCACCTCTTCGTCGGCGACGTCTTGCACAAGGGCTTCGTCGCGATCGACGAGCACGGCACCGAGGCTGCTGCCGCGACGGCCGTGATCATCAATACCGACTCGATTCCCGAGCCGGCGACCCTCACGGTCGACCGCCCGTTCGTGTTCTACATCCGCGACATCCCGACCGGCGCGATCTTGTTCGTCGGCCGCGTCGTCGACCCGCGCTAGCCACCTGGAGCGCGCTAGGCGTCGCGCTCGAGCGGGGCGACCGGCGCGACCTCGTCGGGGGTGCGCTTGTCAGTCCCGGCAACCTTCGCCGCGATCGGTGCGCGCTCGGTCACGGGCTCGTCGATCACCGCGAGGTCGGTCGGCGCCGGGCCGTTGAGCACGCGGCCGTAGGCGTCGAACCGCGAGCCGTGGCACGGGCAATCCCACGACTTCTCGACGGTGTTCCAGCGCACGACGCCGCGAAGGTGCGTGCATGTCGCGGAGCGCAGGTGGCAGTCGCCGTGAACATCCTTGTACGCGGCGATCAACTGGAGACCGCGCCTCATCGTCGCGCCTTCACCAGGTGGAATGTCATCGACGGAGCGAACGTCCGCAGGTCGCAACCAGTCCGTATACGGCGCCGACGATTGCGTCGCTTCCTTGATCAGCGTGCCGACCGCGTGGAGGTGGCTGCGCTTCGGATCGTAGACGCGCTCCCAGCGCGGATGCTTGCCATGCAGCATCTCCGGGATCATGAGGCCCGCGATCGTGCCGTGCGTCAGGCCGTTGCCCGAGTCGCCCGTGCACACGTAGACGTGCTCGAGGTCGGGGCTGTGGCCGATGTGCGCGACGTGATCCGCTGGGTCGACGATCTGTCCCGACCACCGGGCAACGACGTGGCCCGCGACCGGGATCCACTGGCGTGTCCACGTCTCGAGCTCGGACCACTGCTCCTCGGGCGTGCCGTGCCCGACGCGATGATCGTTGCCGCCGACGAGCAGGACGTCACCCTGCGCGCCGGTCGCGACACGGAGGTAGTGGTACGGGTCGGCCGTGTCCCAGATCAGCGCGTGCGGGATCGACCCCGGAGGGATCGCGAACGCGAGCACGTAGGTTCGATACGTCGCCTGCCGGAGTGGAAGATGCACTGGGCTCGTCACCGCACCGTTCGTGCAGTCGACCACGACGCGCGCGAGCATCGTGCGGTCGCCCGCGAGCGTGCTCGTGAGACCGACGGTGAGGGGGCGCCCCGCATCGACGGACGTCACGTGGACGCCCGTGTGGATCTTGCCACCGAGCTCGACGACACCGGCCGCGAGCGCCCGCAGGTACTTGATGGGGTGGAACTCCGCCTGGTTCGGGAACTTCAGCGCAGGTCCGGTATCGAACGGCAGCGGGCCCGACGAGACCATCTCGCACGGAAGGCCCGCACGCTGCGCGGCGACGAGCTCGCGATCGAGATCGCGGTGCTTGTCGGGGTGATGCCCGGGCGGCTGGATCAAGTAGCCATCGACGCGCCGGAAGTCGCAGTCGATGGCGAGCTCGCGGACCATGGCCTCGATGTAGTCGATCGCGGTCGCGTGACTCTCGGCGACGATCCGCGCACCGCCCTCGCCGAACTTCTCCTCGAGGTTGTAGTAGCGGTCGTCGACCGCGGAGGCGAGGTGCGCCGTCGTCCGGCCGGTCTCGCCACCTCCGATCGGACCGTCGTCGAGAACGCTGACGCGAACGCCGCGGCGCGCGAGCTCGAACCCGACCGTGAGGCCGGCGATGCCCGCACCGATGACGCAGATGTCAGTCTCGGCTTCGGGCCGGCTGTCGTAGCTCGGGACATCTGCGTCGATCCACAGCGACGACGTGATGCCTCCGTCCTTGGGTATGGTGCGCATGGCTTCCTCCGTCTCGATGTAGTTCAAGCGATGTGCCATGCCGGTGCCGAGCGGTGGCGCCACACGGGATTCGCGCAGCCCGGACAGCTTGCAGGTCAGGCGATGATGGTAGGCGGCTGACCCGTCGGCGGCGGATCGTCGATCGTGAGCGGCGGGTCACCCGGCTCGCTCGGCTCCGCCGGAGGATCCTCGCGCGGCGGTACGGGTGCCGGCGGCTCCTCGAACGGCGCCTTGCCCGGCGGCAGGTCGCGGTCCGGCGGCTCCTCCTTGCGTGGCTCGACCGGAGGATCGACCAGGGGTGGAAGCTTCGGCTCGGTCGACGGGATGTGGGGCTCGGGTGCAACGGGACTCGGCATCGGCTCCGGCGGTCCTGGCGGTGCGGCGTGAATCAGCATGACGCGCAGCGATGCAAGCTCTGGCCCGTGTCGATCGCGCAAGCCGCGCGCGAGCGCACGGCGGTTCTGCGCGTCGGGCTCACCACAGTCGTCCACAGAGGATTCGCCGCTGGCACGCGCGATGCTCCAGGTCCGGACATGGACATCGTCATGTGGCTCATCGTTGGTCTCGTCGCGGGCGTACTCGCGTCGATGATCGTTGGCGGCACTGGTTACGGCATTCTCGGCGACATCGTCGTCGGTATCGCCGGTGCGTTCGTGGGTGGCGCGCTGTTCCGCTACGCGGGATGGCACACGCCGTTCGCAGGGATCGCGGGAACGATCTTTATCGCCTTCATCGGCGCGATCGTCCTGTTGGTCATCATCAACCTGCTGCGTCGGGCAACCATGCGAGGCGGACGAACGTAGTCACCACATCGCACGAAGCTGCCCTGACCCTTCGCCGAGTGGATCGTCGAGATCACGAGCCAGTCCTCATCGAGGTGTGGCGGGCCCGGGTGATCGCCCGTCGCGCTGGGCGGATCGAGCGTCAGGTCTTCGAGGATCACCGAGTCGCGCCTCCGCCGCGTCGTAACCCTCGACGAGCAGCGGCTCGTAGAACGCACGGATCCGGCCGATCTGCCCGGACCATCCCTGGTATCGGCGTCGTGCACAGATCGCGCATTTTCGTGGCCCCCGCAGCTTCCAGACTGATCGATCGGTCACGTCCGATCGCGCGTAAGTCCGCAGTTCGGTTACCGCACACCGGCTCCTGGAACCGGCACGCCGGATGCTCATCGCCGGCTCGCCGATGCGTAACCTCTCCTTCCTCGTCGTTGCCCTCTCCCTCTCCGCCTGCGCCGAGGCACTGCCGACCGAGTCCGACGATCCCGAGCAGGGCTCGTACGAGGGTGTCGACGAGGATGTCGACACGACCATCGAGCTCGACGACCCGAAGTCGGATGCGCCGCGCTACGCGATCCCGACCGATCTCCCCACGCTGGTCCGTCCCGAGATCATCGTCTCCCTCGACGGTCTGACCGTCCACCTGTTCGACCGCGCGACCGGCTTCTCCGAGGTCTACCCGACGGGCGTCGGCGTCAAGAACTCGCGCGGGCGCAGCATCACCCCGACCGGTCACTTCAGGACCGGCGCGACCATCACCGACACCTGGTTCTACACGGCGCGCCGCACCAACCCCGAGTACTTCGGTGGGTTCCCGTTCCTCCGCATCGATGCCAAGAACAGCGTCGGCGCAGAGACCTACGGCCTCCACGGGCCGATCACGGCAGAGCTCATCCGCGGCTACGTCTCCCACGGCTGCGCCCGGATGCGGTCGCAGGACATCATCCGGTTGTTCTGGATCGTCAAGCAGTTCGCCAGCACCCCGGTGACCATCCAGAAGGAAGTCGAGCGCGACGCCAACGGCCGGAAGGTGGACGTCGGCGTCACCGCGTCGCTGTTCCCGGCTGACGGATCCATCACGTTTGGCGCCTCGGTCGGCCCGCGCCCGTTCTAGGACTCAAACCTGCGATCGATCCCGTTCGAGACCAATCTACCCAGGCACGGTCGCTGTTGGGGTAGGGTCGTCGGGAGACATGGCGAACAGGTTTGCAACCTTGGTGACGCTGGCACTGGCGATCGGATGCAGTGACCCCCCGATTCGGCCCATCGACGCACCGATCGTAGCGGACGCGCCGAGCGACGATGCGGGGAAGGGCACGGGGCTGTTCGGAGTGCCGTGCGCGGAGCACACCGACTGCTCGGACGGGATTTGCGTCGAGGATCCAGGGGGCGATGATGGTCGGTGCTCGCGCCCGTGCAGCGCAGACTGTCCTACCGGCTGGGACTGTCGGTCCGTCGAGTTCCCGACGGGGCCGCTCGATGCGTGCGTGCCGGCGACAGGCAGGTTGTGCCTCGCGTGCGAGACCGATGTCGAATGCCCTGGAGGCAGCTGCCTGGACATCGACGGCACGCGGAACTGTGCACCGTCGTGCTCGAGCCCGACGGACTGCGCGACCGGCTACACGTGCATGGCGGACGCGGCCGGTACACACCCGGGTCTGTTCTGCCAGCCCGTCACGCGTAGCTGCACGTGCAGCGCCGAGCTGATCGGTGTGCTGCGAACCTGCTCGGAGCAGAACGCGGTCGGTGCTTGCTACGGAACCCAGACCTGCGGTGCCACCGGTTGGAGTGGCTGCACCGCGTCCACGCCGTCCGTCGAGATGTGCGACGGCATCGACAATGACTGCGACTTTCTGATCGACGACGGACTGGGCGGTGAGGCGTGCACGAATGCGAACGGGTTCGGATCGTGTCCGGGCATTCGTACGTGCGCCGGCGCAGCCGGGTTCACGTGCAACGGACCAAGCCCCGCCGCCGAGTCGTGCAACACGCTCGATGACAACTGCAGCGGCGTGATCGACGAGGGGTACCCGGGACTCGGGAACGGATGCAGCGATGGCACCGGAACGTGCTTGAGGTTCGGGAGTCTTCGCTGCAACGCGCCAGGAACGGGAGTCGAATGCTCCGTGGTCGCGGGAAACCCGAGCACGGAGCTCTGCAACCAGCTCGACGACGACTGCGATACGCGCACCGACGAAGCGTTCACGACACTCGGCACGAGCTGCACGGTAGGCGCGGGCGCGTGCGCGAGCTCCGGCACGATCACGTGCCAGACCGGCGGGGCGGGCACCCAGTGCAACGCTACGCCCGGCCAGCCGAGCGGCGAGACGTGCAACTACCTCGACGACGACTGCAACGGAGCCGTCGACAATGGCTTCCGCAACGGCACGGGCACGTACGACACCGACGCGCATTGCGGCGCCTGCGGGATCGATTGCACGCAGATCTTGTCCGGGCTACCGAACTCGGCGGGCAGCTGTGTCGTCGGCGGGTCGGCAGCGTGCGGCCTCACCTGTTCGACCGGGTACTTCAATCTCGACGCCGCGACCGCCAACGGCTGCGAGTTCCAGCTCGATGTCGGTTCGATCTACGTCTCGGTCAACGACCCCGCCGCGGCCGACGATGCGACGTGCGGCTTGGGCCCGGTGGCGACGGGCGTCGGCAATCATCCGTGCCGTTCGATCTCGGCGGGCATCCAGCGCGCGATCACGACCGGTCGCCCGCGCGTGAGCGTCGCAAACGGGACGTACGGCGAGGACGTGGCGCTGGTGTCTGGCACGAGCGTGCTGGGCGGATACCGCAGCGACACGTGGGTGCGCGACGTGGCGAACACGACCACGATCATCCAGGGTCGCTACGTCACGGGGGTCCACGAGTACACCGTGAGTGCGGCGTCGATCACGCAGCCGACGGTCCTCGAGGGCTTCGTGATCCGCGGCCCGTTCAACGGACGCGCAGGCGGGAACTCGTACGCGATCTATATCTCGTCATCGAATGCGAGCCTCGTGGTGCGGGGCAACCAGATCTTCGCCGGGCGCGGAGGCCCGGGGTCCGTCGGCGTGCCGGGGGGCAACGGAACGTCGGGAACCAACGGCAATCCGTACGTACCGTCGCTGTACGACGCGTTCGTGACGACACCTGCCGGCGGCGGATGCAACGCGAGCAACAACCGCGCGGCGAGCGGCGGCGGCGTGAGGAATTGCGGGTTCAACGCCGACGTGGTGTCGGGTGGCGACGGTGGCGGAAACACCTGTACGCCGGTCCGCTCGACGCAGACCAGCGCATCCGGATCACCGGCGACCGCTGGGCAGCCAGCCGAGTCTGGTGGCGGCACGGGTGGTGTCGCGGGGCAAGCCGGCTATGACGCGTCGCTCAGCGGTGGTTCATGCCTCGTCCCCGTGAACATGAGCGGCGGCCTCTTGCCGCAGTCCGGTTTCGGCGGCGCGAGCGGGAGCTCGGGGAGCTCCGCTGCCGGCGTCGCGGGATGTTCGAGCTTTCAGGGCATCGTGATCGGCGGACACTGGAGAGGCGGCGCCGGGCTCGGTGGTCAAATCGCGGGCAATGGCGGCGGCGGCGGCGGCGGCGGCGCGGGCGGTGGTGCCAGCGGCACCACCTCGCAGCTCGGTGGACACGGTGGGGGTGGCGGCTCGGGCGGCTGCGCGGGCGGGGGCGGAGGCGAGGGCGGAGGTGGCGGCGGCGCGTTCGGGATCTTCATTAGCAATGGCGTCGCACCGACGTTGATCAATAATCGAGTCGTGCTGGGGCAGGGTGGCGACGGCGGCCTGGGGGGCCTCGGCGGTGCCGGTGGCAGTGGCGGTGACGGCGCGCCCGGGGGCGATATCCCGTCGGGATTGTTCTGTCCGGGCAAGGGCGGGCGCGGCGGCGATGGTGGCGACGGCGGCAACGGATCAGGCGGCGGTGGTGGTTGTGGCGGTGGCGCCTACGGCATCTTCACGTCCGGCGTCGGGACGCCGAGCTACTGCGCGACAAACACGACCTCGGGCGGCACATCTGGCGCAGGCGGTGGCGGCGGATTCTCGTCTGGAAACTCTGGAGGCGCCGGCCAAGCCGGTGTGGTGAGCACGTGCAGCTCGATCTGAAATCCATTCGAGGCCGTGCGCCGCGCGCGTGGTTGCTCGTCCTTGGCGTCGCGTTCGCTGTGAGCTGCGGTCCGTCGGCGAGCCAGATCGATGCGGGCCTTGAAGCCCCTGTCGACGATGGGCCTCCGAGTGATGCGTTGCCATTCGGCACGGTCTGCGCGACTGCGACCGACTGCCCAGCAGACGGCTATTGTGTCGAAGGCTACGGCACCAAGGTGTGCACGTTCGAGTGCCTGGCCGGCTGCCCGACGGGCTGGGACTGCCGCGGGACTCAGATCGATGGCGCATACGTCTCGGTGTGCGTCCCACCAGAGTTCGAGCTGTGCACCGCGTGTACGGCGGGAACTCAGTGCGGCGAAGGCATCTGCGTCACGCTGGGCGGCGAGGGCTCCTGCTTGCCCCGATGCCCGTTCGAGGGGAGTTGCCCGACGGGCTACACCTGCGGACCGGATCCCACGGCGATGACAGCGGGAAACTTCTGCGTACCGATGACGAGTACGTGCAGCTGCACGGATGCGGGGCAGGATGGCCAGGTTCGTACATGCACGTCGACCAATGCGCTTGGCACGTGCCGCGGACTCGAGACCTGTCGGCCAGGCAACGGTGGTTGGACAGGATGTTCCGCCCCGATGGCGGCGCCCGAACAGTGCGACGGGCTCGACAACGACTGCAACGGCCTCGTCGACGATGGCGTCGCGAGCGGGCAGCCCTGCATGATCACCACCCCAGGAGTTGGGAGTTGTCCGGGCGTCACGCTGTGTACCGGTGCATCGGGCGTATCGTGCCAGGGGCCCTCGCCCCAGGTGGAGACCTGCAACTACGCCGACGACAACTGTTCCGGGACGATCGACGAGACGTTCGCGAACCTCGGAACCACGTGCACCCAGGGACAGGGGGCCTGCTTGCGCACGGGCATCGTGCGATGCACTGCCCCTGGTGACGGCACCGAGTGTACGGCGGTCGCCGGAGCCCCGGTCTCGGAGACCTGCAACAACGCCGACGACGACTGTGACCTTCTCACCGACGAGACGTTCCCGACCAAGGGCACAGCATGCAACGTCGGCACCGGCACCTGCGCGCGGCAGGGAAGCCTCTTGTGCACGACCAGCGGCCTGGGCGTGGCGTGCTCGGTCGTCCCGGGTGCCGCCACCGCCGAGACCTGCAACCTCCTCGACGACGATTGCGACACGCTCGTCGACGAGAACTTCCGAAACGGCTCGGGGCAGTACACGGGCAATACCGCATGCGGTGCATGTGGCGTCGACTGCACCGTGCTGTTCGCGGTGCCCAACGCGTCGGGCGTTTGCAATGCGGGGCCAACCCCGACGTGTGGCCTGACCTGCGCGGGCAACGCCTTCAATGTCGATGGGCTGGTCGCGAACGGATGCGAGCTCGTGCTCGATCCGGGCGCGATCTATGTCTCGATCAACGATCCCGCGAGCAACGACGACGCGACGTGTGGGCTCGGCCCGGTAGGAACAGGTGCCGGGAATCATCCGTGTCGGTCGATCGGGTTCGGTCAGGCCCGCGCAACGGCACTCGCGCGGATCCGCGTGCTGGTCGCGAACGGTCTCTACAACGAGGTCGTCACGATCACGTCGGGCCAAAACCTCCTCGGCGGACATCGGGCCGACAACTGGCAACGCGATGTCAGCGCCAGCGGGACGCTCGTGACGGGGGTCTCGTCCACCGGCAATCACGATCGGACGGTGGTCGCGAATGACATCACGGCACCGACGCTGTTCGAGGGCTTCGTCATCTATGGCGCGGTCAACACGAAGATCCGCGGCAACTCGTACGCGATCTACGTGGCGGGGACGAGTGGCGGGTTGACGCTACAAAACAACATCGTGTTCGCCGGTCGCGGAGGTCCCGGCACGAGCGGTACCGCCGGGAGCAATGGCGGCGATGGCGAGAACTCGTTCGGACGAAACGCCGACGTCACCACGCACGATCCGGCGTACGACGCGAAACAAGCGACGGGGCCCGGGGCATGTGACGCGAGCAACGACCGCCAGTACAGCAACCCGGGTTCGACGACGTGTGGCGGCGTGCAGGTCAGTGGCGGCTCTGGTGGTGGGAACCGATGTCCGGCGTCACCGCTTGCTGGTTGCCCCGGAGGGGCGTGTACCTTCATCACGGCCACGCCGGTCGCCGGATTCTCGGGGGCCAACGGAGGAGGTCCGGGTGGCGGCGGCGGCGGCCTCGGAGGTCAGCGCGGCAATGACATGATCGAGGTTTCCACGGGCAGCTGCTTCGTTCCGAGTGGCCAGACGCTCTACGGTCGCGACGGCGGCAACGGCTTCGGTGGGGGGCACGCCCCGGCCGGGGCCGGCTGCACGGCCTTTGCTGGTTCGGTGGTCGGCGGTCACTGGGTCGGCGGCAGTGCGGGCAACGGCGCTCGCGGTGGCGACGGCGGCGGCGGAGGCGGCGGTGGCGCGGGTGGTGGCGCGAAGTGCGATGGCTGCGTCGGTGGCAAGGACTTCCTCGGCGGTCATGGTGGTGGTGGTGGTGGTGGTGGCTGCGGGGCTTTGGGCGGCACGGCCGCGACCCCGGGCGGCGGAGCGTTCGCGATCTTCATCGCGGGCCCGCAGGCTCCGGCGATCGTCTCGTCGACGATGTTCCTCGGTGAGGGCGGCGTCGGCGGCACTGGCGGTGCGGCGGGCAAGGGCGGCCAAGGCGGTGTCGGCGGGCTCGGCGGCACGAGCGGTGTCCCCGTCGTGTTGTGCAGTGACGTCGCGGGCCGCGGTGGCAACGGCGGAGACGGTGGACATGGCGCGGGCGGCGGCGGCGGATGCGGCGGCTCGAGCTTTGGAGTGTTCACGATTGGCGTTGGCTCGCCGGCCTATTGCATGGGGGCGAGCATGAATACCTTCGTCGGAGGCGCCGGCGGGACGGGCGGAAGCGGCGGGGCTTCGATCGTCAACGTGGGGCAACCTGGACAAGCCGGCACGGTATCCGGCTGCACCTTCCAGTAGCAGCCGGCTTCACGGACCGATGACGTCGATCGTCAGCTGGTAGTTCGCTAGCTGCTTGTTGCCGGCCACGCCGGCGACCTGGACGAAGTACATCCCAGTCGACAGGTTCTGCGTCGTCGCACGCAAGGTGTCGGGCATGTTGCTCACTGCGACGAGCGGGGCGATCGGAACTCCACCCGCGTTGAACACGCCGCCTTCGAGCAGCGCCTCTGGCGGCTGGTACACGATGGTCAGCTCGACCCGCTTGCCGGAGGCCGAGATCGAGAACGCGAGCACATCCTTGTCACTGGCGGGACAGACCGCGAGCGCATCGCGCGAGAACCGGGGCGTGCTGTCGATCGTCGTGGCCGAGGCCATCGCGATCGTCTCGTTGGGTTCGAGCGCCGAATCGTCCGCGCACTCGAACCCGGGGAGGCCGCGCGAGTCGACGCACACCTCTTCCCCGTTGCTTGGATCGATCTCGCACGTGTAGTCGAGGGGGCAGCGTGGCGCGGTCGGGCCGCACAAGTAGGGGGTTGCCCCGAGGTCGCGATCGTAGGCATCGCAGCCGCCGAGCGCGAGTGCGGCGATCGTGAGTGCGGCACTCGCGGTAGTCACCTAGAACCGCCCCATCACCACGGCACCGGCACCGTTCGCGTCGGCCGTGGGCGCGATCGCGACGTCGCGGGCGGTGGTCGTCGACGTCAGCGAGCGGTACCAAAGGTATCCCGCGATCACTGCAGTCGCGGCGCCCAGCCCGAGCGACACCTTGTATGTCAGATCGTACCGCTCGCCGCGCGCCTGCACGGTCTGGCCAAAATCAGCGTCGAACACTCGGCACGGCGGCTCGCCGCAAGCGCGCGAATCGTCGAGAAGTCCGACGTGCTGATCCTGCGCCCGCCGGTACGACACGATCGACAGGCCGAGCAGCGCGACCGCGATTCCGGAGGTTGTCCACTTGGCGCCCGCGAGCACGAGCCCCGACGAACCGCCGTCGTCGCGTTGCCCGGGCACCACCTGGTTCGAGGTCGTTACAACGTCGCCAGGCTTCGGCATCACGACGGGGCCGTCTTCGTCGGGCAGGTCGGGATCGAACCTCGGCCGCGCGGTGGCTTCGATGTTCACGAGGTGCGGGCTGATCGAGCGGCCTGACCGGGTGACCAGCGTGCCCTGTGGATCGCGAGCCTCCATGTAGTACTGGACCGAGTTCCCGAGCATCTTCTTGCGAGAGATCCGGCCGACGAGCGCGGTCCCGCGCCGAACCATTGGCCTCGAGGTGAAGGCTGCTTCTCCACTGCTCCGGTACAGCAGCGTGACGACCACGTTCGCATCCTCGGCGATCGTGGCAACGACGTCGAAGGGCAGGCCCGGCGGTGCAGAGGACGTCGGGTCATGGATGAGCTTCGGTGGGGGCGGCACCGCGGGATCCGGCTCACCGCTCGTCGGCGGAGTCGGGGGCGTCTCGGCGAGCTCCTTCTCGAGCGCCTCGATCCGCGCGACGACGTCCCCGCGCATCGGAGCATCCGCCGGTGCGGTGGCGAGGAACTGCTTGTAGTAGAGCAGCACTTGATCGCCCTGACCTAGCTGGTCGTAACTGAGCCCGACGTTGTAGAGCAGGAATGGATTCCGAGACAGCCGATAGCTTTCCTTCAGCTTGTCGACGGCCTCGGCGAACTTTCCGGCCTGATACAGCGCGTTGCCCAGCTTGAACGCTTCCTTGGCTGCAATCAGCTCGTCCTGGGTCGGCGGCGCAGGCGGCGCAGGCACCGCGTCGTCCGCTGATGCGCTACCCAACGCCGTGGTGAGCCCGGCAAGGCAGACGGCGTTGAAGAGGAGCGCGCGCAGCACGGATCGTCAGAACGGATTGTAGAGCGCTTCGTTCTTGCTGTCCGCAGGAGGAGGGCTGGATGTCGCCGCATCTGCGGGCTTCGTGACCGGGGTGCCCTCCGTCGCCGTCGCCCCCCTCGGCGCCGCCTGTACGGGAGCCGTGGCAGCCGTTGCTGGGCGGGACGTGGGGACTGGCCGTCGTGGTGGCACGGTCGCGGGTGGCGGTGTGGCAGGCGCGGTCGGCGATGACGAGTCGATCGTCGGTCGTGGCGGCGCGGCCACGACGTCCGGCGGGCGCGTGTCGATTGCGGCTGTTGGCGTGGCTGGAGTCACGGCTGGAGTCACGGCTGGAGTCATCGTGGGCGAGGACCCGATGCGCTCGGTCGTCGATGGGGGCAGAGCCGCTTGAACGATCACCTCGCGCGGCGTGACGAGGTGGATCACCCACGCGACGGCGCCGCCGAGCACGAACGCAGCGGCGAGACCGCCCCATCTGCCAAGTCCGCTCGACGCCCTTCGCCGTGCTTCTTCCGCAGCGGCGGCGATCTCGAACGAGCGCACCCGGGTGTCGGCGCGGTCCGCACGCTGCTCGAGCTCGCGGATCTGGTGAAGCAGCGACTGCTCGCGACTCGCCTGATCGAACGCTGCGAGGCCATCCACTTCCGCTGGCAACTGGTCATAGGCCCGCTCGATGAACGCGTCGAGCGACCGGTCGACCGTTGGCATCGAATCACGTCGCCTCAGCGGTGACACCCGTCGGTCACGCAGCGTGGCGTCGCCGCGCGCGTCAGCATGCGGCACGTGGTCGTCGTCGTTGTCGTGGTCGGAGCCGCTATCCATCCACCGGGAATCGTAGCAATGAATCGTCGGCCGGCAGCAGGATTGTGCCGCCTGGGCTGCGTTTCGCCGGTGCGTCCCCGTGGGGTCCCGACGACAAAATCGCTGTAGCCGCGTCGGCATCTCGGCTATAGATGCGGCCGAAATGAGCCGAATCGGTCGAGTTCTGTTGGTTGGGGTTGTCCTCGCGTCGTGTGCCTCGGCGGACACGTCGGGACCTCCGCCGCGTCCCACGCAGGAGATCAATGCCGGAGCAGCGCAGCTGCGCGGTGGCGGCATGCGCATGGACGTCCAGCTCGGACGTGGTCTCACCAATCGCGCTGGCAAGGCCGGCACGAAGGTCGTCACCCCGCACGCGGTGGTGACGCCGTGACCCGCTCGCTGTTCTCCCTCGCGCTTGCGGCCTGTGCGTTCGCACTCGCATCGGCCACGGCGCTCGCCTCCGTGCCCACGACGATCGGCTTCTCGGCGCGCCTCGTCGACGAGAGGTCCGGCGACCCCGTCGAAGGGGCTCACCGGATCTCGTTCGAGATCTTCACCGCGGACGTGGCGGGCACGTCGGTCTGGCAGGAGGGCCGCGAGGTCACGATCGAGGACGGCCTGCTCCTCACCGACATCGGGTCGAGCCGACCGCTCGACTCGACCGTGTTCGACGGCCGCAAGCTGTGGCTGGAGATCAAGGTCGACGATGTGAAGATGGAGCCGCGGATGCCGCTCGACAGCGTGCCGTACGCCGTCCATGCCGCGTCCGCTGACAGTGTCGGCGGGCTCGAGGCCGATGATCTGCAGAAGCGGATCTCGAACCAGTGCACGACCGGCAACTTCATCATCGGCGTCAACGCCGACGGCACCGTCGTGTGTGCGCCCGATCTGTCGGGCTCGGGCGACGTCACGGCCGTGTTCGCAGGCCCCGGCCTCCAGGGCGGCGCGAGCTCGGGCGACATCACGCTGTCGCTGACGCAGAGCTGCATGTCGGGCCAGATCCTCAAGTGGAACGGCACGACGTGGGCGTGCGCCGCGGATGCGGGCGCGACGGGCTCTGGCGACATCACCGGCGTGATGGTGGGCCCGGCGGGCGGCCTCACGGGCGGTGGCGCGACCGGCGACGTGCTGCTCTCGCTACTCAACACGTGCGCGACGAACCAGCTCCTCAAGTGGAACGGCACGACGTGGGGCTGCGCGAACGACAACGACACCGACACGAACTCCGGCGGTGACATCACGTCCGTGACCACCGCGATCGGCACCGGCCTCCAGGGCGGCGCATCGACGGGGGACGCGGCGATCTCGCTGCTCACGACGTGCGGCGCGGGACAGCTCCTCAAGTGGAGCGGCACCGCATGGGCGTGCGGGAACGACGTCGACACCGACACCAACTCGGGCGGCGACATCACCGACGTGATCGCGGGCAATGGCCTGACCGGCGGCGGCGCTTCGGGAGCCGCGACCGTCAACGTCGTCGCGGGCTCGGGTATCACCGTGCTTGCCGACAGCGTCGGACTCGACTTCGCGGTCACCGACACGCGCTACGTCAACGGCACCGGCGACACGATGACGGGGCCGCTCGACATGACCGGTTTTCGCGTCGTCAATCGCGGCTGCCCGTCGGGCTACGTCCCCGCGGGTGCGGGCTCGACCCTGTGCGTCGAGTTCAATGACGTCGGCGGTCACACGTTCTCGTCGTGCGCGAACAAGTGCCGCGCCGCGGGCACGCACATGTGCTCGAGCGCAGAGCTCCGGGCATCGATGTCCTCGGGCGTCGTGCTCGGCACGACGTACACGCTCGACTGGATGGACGATCAGAGCACGGACGGCACGGCGTTCTACGTCGCCGTGAACGACGCTGCGAACCCGGACGGCGTGCTCGCGACGTCGAGCACGAGCTGGTGCCGCTGCTGCGCGGACATCGAGTAATGAAGGCGTTCGTTCTCGCGTTCGGTGCAGCAGCGCTGCTCGGTGGCGGGCTGTGGCTCGGACGTGCGTCGAACAAGCCTGCCGACGCCCCACCAGCTCCGGCCGAGAACGTGCGCTCGGCCGCGATCCCGACGATGGGGACAACGACTCACGCTGCCCGCACGCCCACCCTTCCGCAGCCGAGGCGCGCGGCGTCGACGCCCGGTCTGTCCGCGGATCTCGGCGACGCCGATCCGAAGATCCGGCGCGCTGCGATCCGCGAGGCCGCTCGCGATCCGAACATCGATCCCACCGTGCTGCTCGCGGCGTCTCGAGATCCGGATCTCGACGTCGGGATCACGGCGATGATCGCGATCGGTAAGCGATACACCGAGGGTGACGTTCCTGCCAGCGAGCTGGTCGCGCGCATCACCGATCGAAGCCTCGACGATCGCGTCCGGATGACGGGCCTCAATGCACTCGGGCACGTCGCGTCTGCTGACAGTGCCGCACTTCTCGTCGACCTCCTCGCACACGGCTCGCAGCTCGAGCGTGCGAGCGCCGCCATCCTGCTCGTTCACCAGGATCCGGAGCTGGCGATGCCAGCCCTGATCGATGCGCTCGCCGACGCCGACGAGCAGGTCCGCACCAACGCCCTCGAGGCCCTGCGCGGGCGCTCGCGAGGCCGCGACTTTGGCAGTGATGCCGCTGCGTGGCGCTCGTGGTGGCAAGCGCGCGCGCGCTGAACCCGATACTAACGGAGACCTATCGAACGGACGGGTAGCCACCGCCCGGTTCGACTACCATGCTCGTGCATGGGTCACCTCGACGAGAAGAAGTACGCGACCGCGATCGCGGGCTGCACGAAGTGCGACGCGAAGGCCTTCGAGGTGAACAGCTACATCG
>JANOPP010000724.1:0-3032 GCA_031421915.1 Myxococcales bacterium
GATCTGATCGAACGCCGTGAACTTCGCGAAGCCCTTGATCGACTGAACCTTCGTGATCGCAGCGGTCAACGTGGTCTTGCCGTGATCGACGTGACCGATCGTGCCGATGTTGACGTGGGGCTTGTTGCGGACGAATTTTTCCTTCGACATGGTTCTTTCGCGAGCTCTTGTTCGTTTGGGTTGGGTTTTTGGGGTGGAGCCCTCTGACAGAATTGAACTGTCGACCCCCTCCTTACCAAGGAGGTGCACTGCCACTGTGCTAAGAGGGCGGGATCAAATTTCGACGTGCTCTTGTACCAGAAACTCTTGAGCGGGCGAAGGGACTCGAACCCTCGACAACCAGCTTGGAAGGCTGGAGCTCTACCAACTGAGCTACACCCGCAGGGTGGACGGAGAAGGATTTGAACCTTCGAAGGCTGACGCCGGCAGATTTACAGTCTGCTCCCTTTGGCCACTCGGGCATCCGTCCGAAACAATAAACAAGCTAATTGTCAGAGCTGGCGATGGGACTCGAACCCGCGACCGCCTGATTACAAATCAGGTGCTCTACCAACTGAGCTACGCCAGCAGGATCGCTCGTGTTAGAGGGGAGACGTATAGATGACGCCTCCCCGAGCGTCAACGTGGAAAGTCGGATTTGAGCCATCGTGGCTCTCCGATCCCGATCCGCCGGTCATTATTGATAGGCGCAGGCGCGGGCCAGGCTCCGTCGGGAGCGAGCTCTCGGCGCCAGGCGCGGACGCTCTCTAGACCTCCTCGGGCTCGCCGTCGTCATCCGGGTAGCCGTCGCCGTCGATGTCGATGTCGGTATCGTCCTCGGAGTCGTCGGCGATGCCGTCGCCGTCATCATCGGTGTCGTCCTCGTCATCGATCCCGTCCCCGTCATCATCGGGGTCCGAGAGGTCGCACTCGCCGTCGCCATCTGCGTCGAGGTAGTCGTCCTCGATCCCGTCGCCATCGATGTCGAAATCGTCCTCGTCGGAGATGCCATCGTTGTCATCATCGGGGTCACTGAAGTCCGCGATGCCGTCGTCGTCCCAGTCGATGCCCAGGAGCACCGTGTTGGAGACGAACGTGTAGTTGACGATGGTCAGGCTACCGAAGTCGAGCGCGACCGATCCATCGAGCGAGTTCCCGATCGGGAGCCAGCCATAATAGGCGCTCGTCGAGTCCACCGCGTAGAGAGGGACCATCTCGCCGGTGTCGAGCGTGATGATGAACGTGTAGCGGACCCCAACGTCGAGCGTGAGGTTGAAGGCGCCCGTTGCGCTGACCGTGCCGCGCGTCGCGACGGCCGGCTTGCCGGCCATCTCCTTCACCGCCGTGACGGTCGTTGGCTTCATCCCCGAGCTCATGGGGAGCTGGCCCTTCGCCATACGTGGGGCGCCGGTCGGCTTGGGCGCCGAGGTCACGGTGGTGTTGGTCGCGCAGGCGGCGGTGGACGCCACGAGCGCAGCAAGGAACAGACGGAGTTTCTGGTTCGACATATCTAGGCTCCTCGAAGGTGAACAGTGATCGCAGTGATGGCGTGCGCACGCTAGAGCGCGTCTCCGTCGAGCCCAACGACAAACGTTGCGCTGGTTCAGCCAACTCGTGCACACGATGGAACGGGTGTGAACCCGCTGACGTTTGCTTCGCGGCTGGCAGCCGCACCTTCCACCCCGTGGCGCGCGGCGTCTGGTTCCTGGCGCGGTTCTCGGAGATGGCTGCGGAGCGGTGAACCAGCGCTGATCGATCTGGGCGAAGATTGGTCACGGCCATGATGAACGTGCCCATCGTCGACCTCCCGCAGCGCTCGGCCGACGAGAAGCAGGAGCTGCTCGCGTGTGTCGATCGCGTCGTCTCGGATGCTTCGTTCATCCTCGGTGCCGCGGGCGCGCGGTTCGAGGCCGCGGCCGCGCACCGGATCGGCGTGCCGCACGTGATCGGCCTGAACTCGGGGACCGATGCGTTGATGATGGCGCTGTGGGGCCACGGGATCGGCAAGGGCGACGAGGTCCTCACCACACCCGTGTCGTTCGTGGCCACGACAGGGGCGATCGTCCATGTCGGCGCCCGCCCGGTCTACGTGGACGTCGGTGCGGACCAGAACCTCGATCCGGCGTTGATCGAGGCGGCGATCACCCCGCGCACGAAGGCGATCATCCCCGTTCACTGGGCGGGTCGGGTCGCCGACATGACGGCGATCGGCGAGATCGCGCGGGCGCACGACCTCGTCGTGATCGAGGACGCAGCGCAGGCGATGGGGGCGTTCCGGGGCGGACGCCATGCGGGATCGTTCGGCGACGCGGCCGCGTTCTCGGCGCACCCGCTCAAGCTGCTCTCGGCACTTGGCGATGCCGGGTTCATGGCCACAGGTGATGCCGGCGTCGCGGAGCGGGTGCGGCTCTATCGCAGTCACGGCCTCGAGTCGCGCGACAACTGCGTGATCTACGGCGTCAACTCGCGCCTCGACGAGCTGCACGCCACGGTGCTCGAGCTGCGCCTCGAGCGACTCGCGGACGTGATCGCGCGTCGCCGCCGGAATGTCGCGCGGTATCGCGAGCTGGTGCGCGAAGGTCCCATCCGGTTGCCGACCGAGAGCCCGGACGAGCAGATTGCGTGGACGCTGTTCAACGTGATGGTGGAGCGCCGCGACGAGCTGCGCGCTCACCTGCACGCGCACGGCATCGAGACGCTCCTCTACTACGGCACACCGCTTCATCTCCACCCGGCCGCCGCGGCCGCAGGACACCAGCGCGGTGACTTCCCGATCGCGGAGGCGCAGTGCGACCGCGTCCTCGCCCTGCCCCATCATCAGTACCTGACTGACGATCAGATCGAGCACGTCGCCGCGACGATCAACGCGTTCTACGGCAGCTGACGCAGCTCACGTCGCAGGTGATCGAGCACCCGTGCGTCGGCGAGCAGCGCGTCCGCGAGCGCACGGCCGTCGGCGCGGTCGATCGCCGCGATCACCGCCCCCAGGAAGCGCGCGACCGCGAACGCCGGCGGCACGCTCACGGACGACTCCACATTGTTGTGGCGCATGG
>JANOPP010000725.1:0-17494 GCA_031421915.1 Myxococcales bacterium
TCGGCGCGAAGCGCTACCGCGAGGCGCGCGACCTCCTCGAGCCGATTGCTGATCACCTCACGACCAGCACCAACCTCAAGCCATTCCCGCGCGCGGCCGCCCTGTTCGCGCTGGCCCAGGCACTGTGGGCCGACGGCGGAGTCCGCGATCGTCCGCGTGCGCTCGCTCTTGCCGGCGACGCGGAACGCCACTTGGCAGCCGCGATCGTCTACGGGGAGACCGAGATCTCCATGCGCAAGCTCCCGGCCCAGGCCCGCGCCGAGCTGGCCGCGATCGCCGCGTGGCGCGCGTCTCGCGCTGCGCCCTGACCGATTTCGATGCGACATCTGGCCGCTCGCGGCACCTGGGGGTATGCGAATCCCCATTGTTGCGTGCCTGCTCGCCCTCGCCGCGGGTTGCGATCGACCCGACACCCTGGCTGCCACCGCGCAGGCCATCGATGGCCTCGATGCGGTGAACCTCGAGCGGTTCGCCGCGAAACCCTGGCTCGCGCGCAGCGAGGAGAGCCCGATGGTCGAGGCCGCCTTGATCGAGGCGCTGACCGCGGGCTACACGGCCGACCCCGCCACCGCCGACGGGCACAGGGCGATCGTCCGAACGGCGCTGGTCGAGTGGTCTGGGCGGGTCCGCCACGATCTCGGCGATAGTCTGCGCACCGCGGTGCCGGCACTGGCCGACGACCCCGAGTGCGCGGGCTCGCTGATCGGAGACCTCGATCTGATCGACTACGTCGACGCGGTCACGGCGCGCGAGCCCAGCCAGCGCGACGTCGTGATCGTGCTCGAGCGGATATCCCGTCACCTTGCCTGTCTCGGCGAGCTCCAGAATATTCGCCTCGCGCACGCAATGACGTCAGCGTTCACTGACGTCCAGTTCGAGCTCGAGCGCAACCAGCTCGCCGAAGTTCTCCCCTACGTGGCGCAGGCGACGTCGGTGCCGATGCTGCTGGTGCACGACATCGAGCGGCATCGAGGCGAAGAAGCGCCGCTCTCACGCTGGTTCGCGGAGTACGCCGACCTGTTGCGCGAAGGAGCGGTGCTACGTCGTCACCCGAGCTCGTGGCACGGACTCTGGCTGTACGACCGGATCACGGGACGCCTGCAGGGCTTCAAGGTCAGCGACACGGCGGACGACGACAACACCGTCGATCTCGCCGCGTTCTTCGAGATCGTGGCGCACCCGAAGCCGTACGACGTGCGCTGCAGTTTCGCCGAGGTGGTTCGTCGCGGGACGAGCGATGGAAACTACCTGTGTCAGGCAGCAGCCTGCGCACGTGGCGAGCTCGACGCCGCGACCTGCGCGAACCAGGCCGACGGCGGCGGCGGCGGTGATTCCGACAGCGGTGATTTTTCGATCCCCGGGATGGCGATCGGCAACACGCTCGCCTGTCTCACCACGCAGTCGATCTCGCCCAACGAGAAGCAGCTCCGCTGCGTGAGCGAGGCAACGGGGTTTGCGTCGCAGCCACCGTTCGCATCGACGAAGGAGCTGCAGCAGGTCGGCATGGCGGGCGCCAAGATCGGCGGCCAGTGCGATCTGATGGCGGAGGCGCACGAAATCTACGAGCATCACATCCAGCGCGCGGAGGATCGATACAACATGTTCGTTCCTACCTACCAGCGGTGGATGGAGGACGCGATCAAGGCGGGCGAGCTCGTCAGGGCCGCGGAGTACGCGAAGCAGATCGCGATTGAGGTGAAGAGGCGCGACGACTATCGCAAGGCCGCCCTCGAACAGCTCAAGAAGATCCAGGCGTTGGAGGCAGCCGCTGCGGCTGCGGCTGCGGGCTCGGGCTCGGGCTCGGGTTCGGGTTCGGGTTCGGGTTCGGGTTCGGGTTCGGGTTCGGGTTCGGGTTCGGGTGCGGGCTCGGGCTCTGGCGCGGGGTCGGGTGCGGGGTCGGGTTCGGCGGAACCTGCGGACGGCGGCAAGCGCTGCGTCGAGGACTCGAACGCCTGTGGCAACGGATGCAGCGCGATCACCGCCCAGATCCAGGCCGTGCTCGACTGCGCGATGGAGGAGGTCAAGCCGGAGGCACGCGACCCGCTGCGTGGGTGCGGCCTCGCATGTGATCCGATCGAGCCCGCCAACCCCGACACCGGCATGGTCTGCATGGAGACGCTCGTGAAGAATCCGAACTCGACGATCTCCGCCGCCTGCTGGTCGGTGCGGTGCGGCCCGACCAGCGCGAGCGGTGATACGGGCGGATGCTGCGGCGGCGGTGGCGAGACCAAGCTCGGCGAGCCACTGATTCCGAACCTGTGCCATCAGGCCCACTGCGACAACGGCGGCGCGGCCTCGTACGTCGGTGGCCAGTGCACGTGCGGTGGGGGAACCGGTGGAGGCGTACCGGGTGGGCCGTCTGTCGTGCCAATGCTTCCGATGTGATTTGCCGGATCCCGAATACCTAGGAGGCTGCCGAAGCAGCCTCTTAGGTGGTGGAGATTAGGGGGATCGAACCCGACCCGCGCAAGCCGAGATCATCAACCATCTCGCGTTCCTGCAATGACCACGCAGGCTTTAGCGGTGCCGCTGTTCCGATTCGTCCCCCTTGGTCCTCGTTGCTTTCGACTCGCATGGCAGTGTCGGACAGGTCGCTGACGAGAACAAATCGACCGCGTCGCGGATCTCCCGCGTCGCGGATCTCCCGGATCTCCCGTCGCGGATCTCCCCCTTCCGCTACGTTGACGCTCACCGAGCGACGGGGAGCGGCGTGAAGCCCGCCGCGGCGAAGTCACTCCGGTCGAACGTAAAAGCCTCGACGAGCTCCATCACGTGCATGAACGCGAAGCTCGTGCAGTCGGTGAACGAGAATAGCTGGTCGTCGTATCGAACGAAGAGCTGCCACGCCGCCACGCGCATTTCGTCGCCCACATCGACGATGCGACACCATCTTGTCTTGGCCAGCTGCTCTCCGGCCTTGACTGCGGTCGCGTGGTCGGCCCGCATCCGCAACACAGTAAACAGCTCGTCGAGGATGTACGTCGACGTTACCAGCGGTCGCCGTTGCTTCGAGACCTCTTTCAGGAAGCGCTTCGCAGATCGGTGATTCTTGTCGCGGCCATTCGCGAGCGCCACAAAGGCACTCGTGTCGACGAACAGCGGCGTCACTTCTTGCGCGCTCCGTACACGACATCGTCAACTCGCTCGGAGAGATCGCTCGCGTCGTCGCTGGTAATGGCAACCAGACCCCATAGCGCGTCGGCGGCTGGATCATCGATCGTCGAGTCGCCCAGCGTTCGGTCCAGCGCCTCGCGGATGATCTGCGCCTCCGTGCGGCGGTGCTTCTTCGCGGCACGACGAAGGAGCCGATCTTGTTCGACGGTGAGATACACCTGCTTGCGAACCATGCCGGCCATGTGATGTATATACATCGTCGCGTCAGTGATCGCAAGCCACGGACTTCGTGTCGATCGCGCCGCGGTGACCGATGCCGAGGAGCTGACGACAACTCGCCATGTGGAGCACGATCGCCCTGCGGCAGAGCTCGAGGCACTCGTCACCGATATCGAGATCGCGCTTGGACGCTGACTTTGTGCCCGTACACCGGCGTGGGGTCATCGAGCGGCTACGTGCGCCGGGTCGATCGAGCGAGACTTAGCCGGTCGATCCCAACGCGCGCTCGGAACCGCGCGACGTGACGACATTCTGGGCAAGCACACGCCCACCACGCAAGCAGGTTGCTCACCGCGATCTGAACGTGGCTGCGATGCCGAATTCCGCTGCCCTCGGCCACACGATCGCGGCATGGCGCGACCAACAAACGCCCGAACAACCGAAGCAGCCGTTACCTCGCGATCCCGGCTGAGCGCGAGGCTCGCGGAGCGGCCAGAATACAATTTAGATCGTGGGATGCGTGCCTGGCCCAGCGTCCTGTCGTTGCTCCTCGTCGCCTGTCTGCTTCTCGGGCCGCGCAAGGCCGAGGCGAGCGGTGACCCGGTGGGGCTCATCGCAGCCGTGCTCGCACACCTGATCGGGGAGGGTGTCGACCGCTACGGAGACGACATCGCCACTGCCGCCTCGACTGCGGCGGAGGCGCTGGTGCGCGCCGAGGCGGGGCTTCCGCCGATCGTGCGTGGCACGCTCCACCGTGTGCGTCGCGCCATCGCTTTTGGCCCACGCGGCGGTCTTGCGGGGAGCTACTCCCCGTCGGCCACGCGCGGGGAGATGTCCTTCTCCCTGGGCCTCGCGCTCGAGATCTTCAAGGGGCCGATCATCCCGGGCCCGGCCGAGCTACGGGCAGTCCTCGTCGACGGGGTGCAGGCTCGGATCGTGGCCGTCGCGCGCGAGCTCGCAGCGCGCGGAGGGCCACCGCCCCGAGAGGACGAGCTCCGGGTCTACGCCAAGGACATCCTCGCGGCCGTTCACGCCGACGCGAGCAAGCGCGCGGCCGCTCCTCACGGTGGTTGCCGCGCCCGTTCCTCGGTCTCGCGATGGAGGCCGCCGGGCGGACCGGCGCCGAGGGGCTGGAGCTGCGCCTGACGGCCGGCGTCGGCTTGGGTCCAGTCAGCGTCGGGCCGACGGCTGCCTTCCGTTCCGATCGGGAGAGTCCAAATCGGGACGATCCGGGGGTCCTTGTCGGAGTCGAGGTTTCCGGCCACCTGGTCACGACGAAGAAACTCCGCGCCCCGGTGTTCGACCTGTTCCTCCGCCTCGAGCTCGCGGCGAAGGAGAATCCGACGACGTCCCACCAGGGTTCGCTCGGGCTGCGCTTCTTGTTCGACGTGATCTGACGGGAAGTCGTCGATAATGGGACGACCGATGACGCTCAGCGTTCCGGAGCGCTCAGCAAGCTCGTTCAGTTCCTTCAGCTCGTGGACTCGTTCAGCGCGAGCACTCTGGTTCCCCAGATGGATCGTCCGCCCGTACCCCGAGCAGGTACCGGGCTTGCCTCAACACTGAGATGCGTGGCGCAAACGCTCCACCTTGGTTCAGCATGCGTTTGCGAGCACTGCGAAGAACGAAGAACACGTGCGGCTCTGGCTCGCGCGTGGATTCACGGGTTGTCGGTTCGCTGGTTCGAGGGGCTTCGGTCCGTTCGCGACGATGCCGGTGACGCGGCGCGCGCCGTACGTGTGTGTTGCCACTTGGCCTGGCGACCACGAGAACCCGCACCGAACGAAGTACGAAGACGGCGTCGTGGATTTCTTGGACTCGGCGCCGGCGGCGGCGGCGGCGCCGCTAGAACCATTTGATGTCACGACGGACCTTCCGGGATCACGTGGATCGAGCTCGGCTACGAGCCCGCCTAGAACGACCCCGAGCGTGTTTCGCGCCGGATCCAGGTGCTACGACCGAGCAGTCGATCCGGACTGACTTTTCTTGCGCGAATGTCGACGGGGACGGACGACCTGGCAGGTCGACTGTCCATCGCCAGTGGCGCCGCGGCAAGCTGCGCCACTGACCGCGCGAACCACGACAGATCGGGGCGCAGCTTGTCATCGCAGCTGGCATCTGACTTGCTCGTTCCTCGCGCATGAGAGTCATCACAATCACCCTCCTCGCGGCACTGACCGCGTGCGTCGCGGACGAGGAAGTTCCACCGCCGGACTCATTCGAGGTCGAGCCGGGTCTGTTCGTCCCGCTCGCGTGGGACGAATCGATCGATGGCAAAGCCGATCTTCCAAACGGCTCGTTTCATGCCGCGGCGCTCGATACCAACAACTACTGGTGGATCACCAGGCGGTTTCTCGACGCTGGCCATGACGCGACCCCCACGTCGGCGTTGCGAGCCTTCGAGTGGCCGCTCGCGAATGCGAGCAACGCAACGGTCCTGACGCGCGTCGGTACGCCGATCCGGGTTGGTTACGAGGTCTACGAGCACACGGGTCTCGATGTGATCCGAGCGTCCGATTCCGAATCGGCGACGGTCGTGGCTCCGGTCGGAGGCGTCGCGATCCTGACGACATGGTCAGGGGCCCTCGCGCTCGACAGGCCGTACTCGACCGTGATCTCGATCCTGGACTCCGAGACGCGTCTCGTTGTTCAGCTCATGCACGTCGCGCCCGACGCGGCGCTGCCTCGCGGTCGATTCTTCAACGTCGTCCGCGGGCAAGTCATCGGCGAGCTCGCAGACCCTGGGGTTGCCGGTGGCCGCCACGTCCACGTCAATGTCATCGATGCGAAGACCCGCCAGCTGGTCGATCCACAGCTCGTGTTTCCCGCGTACAGCGACACGTCCGCACCCGTCATCAAGGACACGTATCTGCTCGACAGCCGCGGCCGGAGACTCGGCGCCCTGGTGAGCGGTCCGCTCGATATCGTCGCCGAGATCTTCGATCGCGATGACTATTCGCCCCGCAACCTCGAGCCGTCGGTACTCGGCTACACGGCCACGGATCAGAACGGGCGGGTAGTGCGCCAGCTCGAGCCCTGTCGACTCTCGGATGCATTCGCTTCCATCGTCCGCACCGGTTACAGCTCGACCATTCGCCTCATCGATTTCAACAGCGCGAGGAGTCAGTTCCGGGGCTTCTGGCCGTCCTCCGATCTGGGCAACCCGGATCGTACATTCCGCTACGCCGTCACCAATCTCGCGCAGAGCAACGGACGGTGTTCCGTCTACGGCGTCGATGCTACGGGGAGCGTGAAGGTCACAGACGACATCACGCGGCTCGATGTCACGGTGCGTGCGACCGACGGCCACGGCAACACGTTCGAACGGGCTGCCTCGTTCACCCGGGAGGCCGACGTCGAGCTGCATACCGATTCGGGGAAGTGACTCTGCAGCCATGACCTCGCCGAGGGTAGCGACGAGAATCAAGGGCCCGAGCAATTTTATGATTGGCCGCTTACACAACCTGCTGGTTGTGCTGATAGCCTGGAGGGATGTGTTCGTGCCGAATGTTGGTGGCGGCGACTGTCGTGGCCGGTTGCGGTGGCGGGAGCGCGATCGGCGACGAGTTGGTGTGTCTGCCAGCTGGACCGCCGGCGATCGGTGCGCTCGTGGCACGTGCGAGTGATCCTCCGATCGCGATCGTCTACGGCGCTAATCCGCAGGTGCTCCGGTACGAACCAGACATCGAGTTCTGGCGTCCGATCGTGGTCCCGGCTGGGCGCTGGGCGATCGCGCAGGACGGAAACTACTATGTGCTCAGCGGCACCGGCTTCCATCGCTCACTCGACGGACTCACGTTCGAGGAGATCGGTCCGGGTGGTGGGGACGCTTATGGTGGGTACAACGTTCTGCTCGGTCAAACGACCGACGGTTCGCACTGGTGGCTGAGCAACGGCGGCGTCCAGCAGCTGCGACCTGGGGCGGCCGAGTGGACACAGGCGTTCGCCACCGAGCTGCCGGGGCCGGCTCCCGAAAGGGGTGCGATGGTCGCGGATGGCTCGATCTGGTTGTTCGGCGACGCGGGGATGGGCGGAGGCATCATCGACGGTCTGTTCCACATCTCCGCAGACGGCAGCACGGTCAAGAAGGTCTACGACTGCAACAGTCCGGAGATCCTGTACTGCGCACAGACCGTCCGCCTCGTGACGACCAACGCACGCGGCGACTTCTTCTTCCACCTGAGCAACGACCTCCGGCTCAACCACCGCTTCTACAAGGTCGCCGCAGGAACCGAGACAGTCGTGGAGCTCGGTGATCTCTCGATGACGAAGAGCGAGAAGCTCCCAAACTCCGCGCTCGGCGGGCTCTCGATGGCCGCGCTTGGCGATCAGCTTTACATCACCACACGCGACGAGTACTCGGGGGGAACCGGCTACGTGATGGTGTTCGACCAGGGCGACCCCAATCCGCGCATCGTGGTCGAGACCCTCGACCGCAACTCGAAGGTGGTGGCGTCGAGCGACGGTAGCCACCTGTACGTCCACTCTCCCAGCGTCTGCGAGATCCGTTAGGGCTTGACGCAAGACGCCGAAGCGCGAAAGCGACCCTGAGTCGCTCTGCAGCCGCACATAGGTGATTCAGCCGCCGCAACCCGGAGCGCGATCGAACTCGGCCAGTCGTCCCCAAAAGGATTAGAACCCCATGCCGAACAGGACCCAGAGCGTCTTCGCGGTCCGGACGTTCGCATCGAACGTGCCCAGGAAGCTGTCGATGTCGGCGAGGTACTCGCAGTACCGCAGCGTCACCGCCGCGTTCATCACGAGCATCCGCGCATCGAACCGCTTCTCGCTCGGGAGCTCCGACGATGTGCGGAACGTCTTCGTGTACATCGCCTCGAGCTTCGCGTTGATGGGGAGCACGTACGAGAGCCGCGCCCCGTACAACCAGTACGCCGCGACCGGAACGATGAAGTCGTTGGGCGTCGGACCGACCCGTTCCTGATTTCCGGTCGACGTATTCATGCCCAGCCCGGACACCGCGTGCAGCGCGAACCCGCCGCCCGTGAACCCAGCACCACCCCGGAAGTCGAGCTCGATCTGGCCGTGGCCGGCGCCGTAGCCGCCCGAGAGCGCGAACAAGAACAGCGGAACTCCGACCACGGCCCCGGCCTGGAGCGACAAGATCGCGCCCTTCTGCGAATCGCCGCCCCCGGTCGTCGTCGCGAACATCGGGCCACCGGAGAACGTGATCCAGAGCAGCTCGCGGTCGGTTCTGTTCCGCTTGCGCGCGACCTCCAGGTATGCGTGATCCGTGAGCTTGAGCTTGGGGAGCTTGAATGCGTACACGATCGCGAGATCGAGTCTCGGCAGAAGGCCGCTGCCGAGACCGGCCATCAGCACGTGCGGTGGTAGTCGGTACTGGGTGTCCACCCACGTCTCGAACGCGGGATCCGAGGCTCCGAGCTGATACGCGATCGCGTACGCGTGATCCGCCTCGAGCGCACGACCGGCCGCGGCCGCCGTGCGCGCCTGGTTCACGTAGCTCGCCGCCTTCTCGGCGCTGACCTTGCCAACGGCTTCCCGGATCGCTTCCAGCACCTTGTCGTGCATGCGAAGGCGCGCCTGCCCCGCCGACCAGCCGTGGCGGTAGTGCGTCTGCGTCATCATCGCGGACGGACAGTCCTTCTCCTGATCGCACCTCGTTGCCGACGCGGGATCGTCATCGGACTCCGCTGCCAGAGAGAATGGAACCTCGCGGGTCAAACCATACATCTCGACCTTGATCGTTCCAGTCGCCCTCATGCGACTGACGCGGTGCTCGACGACGGTCTTCGCCACGCGCTCGACCTCAACCTCCCGATCCTTGTAGGTGTACTGACCGGTCCCGACGGCGCCGCAGTACCGGCTCTCGGTGACCGTCGTCTTCGACGCTCCCTTGTCCGACGAGCTCGACCAGTTGCCGCATGACTGATACGTGAGCTCCTCGCGATCCTGGACGATCGCCTTTGCCATGTAGCCACGCGCCTCGACGGTCTCCCAGTCGCGCGCAGTGATCGGGCAGCTGTCGAACGACACGCGCAGCCGCGCGCTGCCACCGCGCCCGGGCGAGTACATCTTGGCGAGGATCGGCTCTAGGTTCTGCGTGGCACCCTCGATGCTGAACGCGACATTGCCGCAGCTGCTTGGCGCTTCGACCGACCAGTTTCTCGCGATCAGGTCGATCATCTCGGGGCTGGGCTCGCTCAGCTCACCGACCTCCGCACCGTACAGCTTGGCGATCCGGGCATGGAGCACGCGCGCAGCCCACAGCGCCGCGTCCGCCTCCTTGGCGATCGTGAGGTGCTTGGCCGCGATGCGCTCCTTGATCGGTTCGGTCCGCCTAGCTTGCTCGGTGCCGCCGGGCGTCTCTCGAATCAGCAGATCTGCGAGCAGCAGCGCGCGTGCATCTTCGCCACGTGCGGTCATCGCATCGACCTCAGTCCAAAGGATCGCCGCGACCTCGACGAGCTTCGGCGTGATCTTCGCGTCCACCACGCTCGCGAGCTGGCCTTTGCGCGCGGCGACCAGGTCTCCCTGGCCGACATCGCGATTTGCTTCGGCCTTCATCGCGAGGAGCGTTCCGATGATCGCCTGGGCAGTCGCGGCCGTCGGCGGACCGATCTTGTCGAGCGCGACGTCGATCAACTTCCCGAAGTGCTCCTTGCGCGCGTCCCCCACCGGCGGGTAGGGCTGAGCCGCGAGGACGTCGTCCCATGCGAGCGCGGTCGCGTAGTCGCCTTTGGCCTCCGCTTTAGCGATGCCCTTGGCCGCGTCCTCCTGGAGAGAACCGGCGCTCGCCGTGCTCGCGACCAGCGCGATCAGACCGACGACAAGACCCCTACGACCGAGATGCAGCTCCATTTGAGGGCCATGGTACTGCTCGGAGCGGTACGCGTAGTGATGCTGGTGCATCTTGCGGAGGAAGCGGTCGTCGATTCCGGGGGAGAGGCGCTCCCGCGCATGTGGCGCTGCGCCGACGAGCTCGACCTGACTCAATCGCAGGTGGCAGATTCGCGACACATGGATAACGCGCAGCTGCCGATCTGATCAATGAGCCGTTTCAGGTTGAGTGGAACTACACGATCGCTACGCGACGACAGCGCGAGTCGTGATCAAGTTGTTTCCGATCGGTCCCTTAGGGCGCAGCGAGCATCACGCGTGAGACGTAGTCCGCGATCTCGGCACTCTCGTGGATGACCCGTTGGCTGATCGATGGCGTTCCATCGTTGCTGTTCGGGATCGCGGCATCCTCGGCGCGACCGATCGGGAGCTGCTCGAACGTGCGTACCAAGAGGATCGCGTGCTGGTGACGTCGAATGTTGACGACTTCGACAAGCTCGCGCGAGCGCGGGAGATGCACGCAGGCATCGTTCTGATCGAACGTGCGGGCCTGTTGCGTAGTGAATAGATCGAGCTCATCCGCAACATCGCCGCGGCGATCATGACCTTCCACGGCGGGGATCCTCGCGTCGAACTGGCAGTTCGAGATCCGCCGCTAGACCGAATCCGTGGCGGCTGCAGTCGTGGATGGGCCACAAGCGGATCGACGAGACGATGATCTACGTCCACGTGGCGGAGAACCATCGGCGGGAGATCCCGGAGTCGGTCGCGGCGGCTGCCCACTCTGCTTGCGCGCGAGATCGCCCCACCTGAAGCGTTCGAGACTCGAGGCGTCGCCGAGCAGGTGCCCGTGCGGGAGCTATGCCCACACCCGGCGCTGTCTGGCCGCGAGGTTTCCGAGGACCGCGAGGGGTGATTGCGTTTGCGCTGAACCCGCAGTCCGGCGACGATGGTTTCACGTTGCAACGTCTCAGCAGGGCTCACGCAGCGGCAGCGTTCTTGACGCTGGCGTCGGAATGCGGACGGCTCGGCTTCGATGCGACCCGATCCACTGCAACGAACGACGCTCCGATGGGCGACGCAGCCACTGGGTGCTCGGGAATCGGCTTTGCGCCCGGTCCCGTGATCGCTGCGGGCAACGTTCCCACGGCGATCGCGCTTGCCGATGTCGACCGCGATGGCTCCCTGGACCTGCTCCTCGTGAACGTCAACGCGAGCACGCTCAGCGTCCTGCTCAATCTTGGCGATGGAACGTTTGATCCCGAGGTGACGTACCCGACGGGATTTGGGCCTTCGGCGCTCGCGGTGGTGGATCTCGACAGCGATGGAGACCTCGATGTCCTGGTCGCTGATTCGGGTGGCTTGTCGCTGGCCACGGCGAGCGTGTTCCTCGGTATCGGCGACGGAACGTTCGCGGCGCGGAGCGTGTACGTCGTCGGAAGGACCGCACTGGGCATCAGCGTCGCGGATCTCGACGTCGATGGCGTACCGGACGTCGCGGTCGCGGTGGAAGGCGGCGTCGACGTGTTGCACGGCAACGGCGACGGGACGATCGGGGGGCAGTTTGGATATCTATGCGGAGCTCGCCCGACGGGCGTCGCGATCTCGGACTTCGACGGTGATTCTCTGGCGGACCTCGCGGTGGCAAACCAGAACGGAAACACCGTGAGCATGCTGCGCAACACGGGCTCGGGATTCGCCGGACAGGTTCCATATCCCGCCGGGCCCGAGCCGGTCGCTGTGACCGCTGCAGATGTCGATGCGGATGGCGATTCTGATCTCGTGGTGGCGTCAGCCGCGAGCGGCGAGGTGAGCATCCTGCTCGGCAATGGCTCGGGGATGTTCGCACCACCCGTCGCGTACTCGACCGGGATGCGTCCCACCGCGTTGGTGGTTCGCGACCTGGACTCGGATGGCACGCTCGACGTCGTGACCCCCAACTCGTTTGCGGACACGATCAGCGTGCTGTTCGGAACCGCGGGCGGGGGATTCTTGCCGCAGGTGATCTACCCGACCGTCCGGACTCCCCAGGCCGTTGCCGCCGGCGATGTCGACCGCGATGGCATCGTCGATCTCGCCGTCGTCAGCTTCGGCGACAACAGCGTAGGCATCTTGCTCGGCACCTGTCGGGGCAATCCTTGAACGATCGCTAGCGGTCGAGCTTCAACTGGTTCTTGGCGGCCAGAGCGTCGAGCGCATAGCGCCTGAATTCCTCGCTTCGCCATCGCCGCGGTTTGACCTACGGCGTTGAGGCTGGCGGAGCCGCCGGCCGAACCACACACGTGCGCGGTGGATCGGATGCGGGGAGCATCTGGGTCGCGGCGTCGCAGCCGCGCTTGGACCGGGATTGGGAACAGTCGGTAATCAGTTCACGTTCACGCTACGCGCGCAGTGACCTCGCGCGAGTGCCGACGAGCCGCTACGGCGTCTGGTAGATCGGCTCGCCCCAGAGATCGTGCTCCTCATCGAGCACCTCGTTGAGCGGACCGGGGTCGAGGTCGATCCACCAGGGATCGCTGGTCGCCCCGTTGTTGTCGATGAACACCGGATCCGGATCGTCGATCACGGTGTTGTCGACGGGTTGCGGGTCAACGATCCCGAGCTCGAGCTCATCGAGCCAATCGTTGTACTCCACGAGCTCCCAGAACTCGTCGACTGGATCCGCTACGGATACAGCGGCCCCCGCGCCGCCGAGTTGATCGAGCAGCTCGCCAACGTCGATTCCGCCGTCAGTCGATTGATGCTGATCGTCAACCGAAGCGTGGGCCACAGCCGAAGACAGCACGAGCAGCGCGACGACCAGACTGGATCCTCGGAGCATGGTTGGATGATGTGCACGGTGTGTGCCTCGATCCAGGTACCTGGAATCCAACGCAGGTCCCCGCATTTCTTGGGGAGGCGAGTCACTGTTCGGGGACCGCACACCCCGATACGGGGCTTCGGTTCAATCTGCCATCGGCGTACAACTCGACGCCGTCGCCGTCGACCATGGCCAGGTACCGCGTGTAGCGGGCTCCCACGAACTGGCCGCCCCTGCTGATGATCCGGAACTCGGCGCGAGCCTGGTTAACGATCTGGGCGTCTTGGGTCCGGCGCATGTCGGCCGCAATTTCGTTAGAATCGGCGCGAATGGCGAAAGCAAACAAGACCGCAACCAAGACTGAAATCTTCACCGCGATTGCAGAGGAGACGCAGCTGACCCGTAAGCAGGTCAGCCAGGTCTTCGACGCACTCATGGCCCAAATCGAGAAGAACCTGGGCAAGAAGGGTCCAGGGGTGTTCGCGCTGCCGGGTCTCGTGAAGATCGAGAAGAGGGCCGTGCCTGCGCGCCCCGCGCGCAAGAACGTGCCCAACCCGTTCAAGCCCGGCGAGACCATGAACGTGGCCGCGCGTAAGGCGAGCACCAAGATCAAGGTGCGCGCGCTCAAGGCTCTGAAGGACATGATCTGAGTCGGCGCAGCCTCGTGGGTGGCTAGACACAAGCCATGTGGCAAAGAGCCGACGACGAAAAGACAAAGGGCTGCCGAATCAGCCCTTTGTCCCTGGTGGAGATTAGGGACGATCTCACGATGGTGCGACGCGAATCGTTCCGCAGAGGCATGATCTCCGTCGAGGAATCTGCGGAACGGTTGCTCGATGCTTCGTCGAAGATGCTCGCGCGGCAAGCTCCGAGGCGCGAATAGGTATCGAGTGCGTCGTGGAGCTCGTCCTGCTCGATGAAGCACAACGGCGATTCGAAGCGGAGGACGACTGGTGGCGCGAGCATCGCGACGCCAAGGATGTCTTCATCGACGAGTTCACCCGAACGCTCGTACAGGCGAGCTCCTCGGCAGAGCGCATAGCGATTCTCGGGGCGGCGTCATGGTATTGCCTCCACCGTGGCGGTTCTCTACTGCAGTGACACCGCAGCCGAGATCATCGCGGCCGTTGGCGCCGAACCGATGGCTTCGCCGCACGTTGACGGACCGGACCGCTAAAGGAACTTCACGATCAGCGAGATCTTGGTGAGCGTGTCGAGCTTGTCCGCGCTCGGCTCGAAGCCTGCCGCGAACGGGACCGCGCCGATCGGATTACCACCCTCGATGGTCGACACCGAGATCCATCTCGGGCACGCGGGCCCAGTGTCACCTGTGGAGGCGAGTTGGGTGATCGCAACACGAGAGACGTCGGCGCCGCGCTCGAACACCACGTGGTCGCCGCGCGGGTCGATCAGAGGGTCGACGGAGATCGACGTCCGCTGGTTCGAGGACATCAACCATCTCGCGTCCCTGCAATGACCACGCAGGCTTGTGCGGAGCCGCTGTTCCGGTTCGTCCCCCTTGGTCCTCGTTGTTTTCGACGTGTGTGGCAGCCACGCGGCAGCGATTGTTGGGGGCTAAGCCATTCCCCTAGAACTCGGTCCAACGAGCAATGCGCCCACTTGCTGGGTCGCCTTTTGAAATGATGAATGGTGTAACTTCTTGGGCTTGTGGTGGTTCGTGGCCAAGAGATGTATCTTGACCATGAAATGTTTCGTGGCCATGATATAAGCATGGAGCAGGAAGAAAGATTCGAAAGCCGCCTGCGCGCGCTCTTCGAAAGCTCCGGCTGGAATGTGCGAGCCCTTCAGGATGACGGCGCAGATTTCATCATAAAGGCGAGAGACGTCCGATACGCGGTCCAGCTCAAGTTCGCGAAGGAAGCACGACGATCACTTCTGGAGGGCCTCGTAGCGTCGTCGATTCTACGCGCGCGCGCGGCCGCGCACGACGCTGATGCAAGGCCGCTCGCGATCATCGCTTCTCCTTCCATCTCGGACCCACTCCTGAAAGAGCTCGGAGATTTTGTCGCCCGTTTCGGCGAAGGAGCTGCGTGGGGCGCGATGGATGACTCCGGGCTCGTCGTCCTGCACGGTGACGGCCTCGAAAGCATTCGAAGTGAACGGTCGTACGTTCACAAACCGCCGCTAGCTCGGCGGACTGACATCTTCTCGGACCTCGGCCAGTGGATGCTGAAAGTGCTACTGAGCCATCGGCTGCCGCCCGAGCTGCGTGTTTTCGCACCTCTCAACGAAGCCCGCGTCAACGAGCCAATCGTGAACGCCAGGGCTCTTGCAAAGGTCGCCGGCGTTTCGGTACCGAGCGCATCCCGCTTCGTAGCCGCACTCCGCGAAGAACGCTTCCTAATCGAAAACGAGTCGGCCCTTAGGATCATTCGCCTTGACGAAGTGGTTGACCGCTGGCGTGCCCTCTATAAAAAGCGGCCGTCGGAGGTTCGCGCGCGCTGGCTGTTCGCGCCGAAGGATGGGTCACGACATCTTAATGACGTGCTTCGCAAGTACGTTCCGAAGCCGGGTGAGCGAGCTTGTCTCGGCCTATTCGCAGCCTGCGATCAGCTCGGCTTTCGTTTCGTACGCGGTGTCGCCCCACACATGCTCCTGGAACACGTTTCGGCCGATGCGTTGCGCCACCTCGGGTTGCGGCTCGCCGAGCCTGGCGAAGCCGCGGACGTTATCGTCCGCGAACCGCGTTTCCCCGAATCGGCCTTCCGAGGCGCAGCCGATCACGAGGGCGTTCAGGTCGCGGATGTACTTCAGTGTTGGCTCGATGTCGCCGATAACCCGGCACGTGGTGAAGAGATGGCGGCGCATCTGTTCGAGCGAGTCGTCCGACCAAGCTTGCTCGAACTTGATCGATGATGCCGCCTGACCAAGAAGAGATTGCCCGCATCGTCAAGGCGTTAGGTCCCTACCTCGACCAGCTCGTCTTTGTCGGCGCATGGTGTCACCGATTGCTGCAGCTGCATCCGCTCGCGACGCCGCCAGCCTTCGAGCCGCTCATGACCGAGGACGCCGACATCGCGACACCCGATCGGTTGCCGTCGCACTCGCTTTCTCTCGACCAAGCACTGACGGCTGGTGGATTCAAAGCTCACCTCTCAGGCGATGGGAAGCTGCCCGTGACGAAGTACTACCCGAAGGGCGACGACAATGGCCTCTACATCGAGTTTGTCTCCCAGCTGCACGGAAGCGGGTACACACGCACCGGGGAGCCCAACGATATCCTGGCTGTCTCGGGCGTTACCGCACAGAAGTTGCGGCACGTCGACATTCTGCTCTTCGAACCGTGGAAGCTCGAACTCTCAAAGCAACGTGGCTTCGACCTCGAAGGCGACGCGAGCGTGGTCCAGGTTGCGAACCCCGCGAGCTATCTGGCTCAAAAGGTACTTACCCTGCGGAAGCGAAAAACCGCTGCGAAGCAGTCAAAGGACGCGCTGTACATCCACGACACGCTCACGATCTTCGGCAGCAGCTCTTTCACCGCACTTCGAGAGCAGGCCGGTCGCGTACTCGAGCGACTCGCACCAAAGACCCGGCGCGAGTTTCACGAGCTGCGGGTCGCCTTGTTACAGGACAAGGCACTCATGGTCGGTGCGGAACGGACTGCCGGGGCAACTGGACGTGCGAACTCGCCGTCCGCGGACACGATCGCCGCGGTTTGCACGGTGGGCCTCGAGCAGATTTTCAAGCCATGACGATGAGCTCTTCAAGGTTCGAGTTTTCAAGGTTCGAGTTTCATGAGTGAGCTGACTCGTCTCTCTGACCACGACTTCGAGCTGTTGGCGCGTGACCTCTTGAGCGCGGAACTCGGGATCCGGTTGGAGAGCTTCGCGCGCGGTCGGGACAAAGGAATTGACCTTCATTATCTCGCACCGCCGGGGAACCTCATCCCGCCGCAGGTGCCGGATTGGACGCGCTAAGCTTCGACCATCGCCTGGTGATCTCGCTGTTCGCCATCGAGGGCCTGACGCATCCCGAGATTGCGGCAGCGGTCGGAGTTCCTGAAGGTACGATCTGGTCGCGCCTGCACGCGGCAAAGAAGCAGCTCGCCGCGGCGCTGGGCCCGACGCATCAGGGGTGAGCGGTTGATCGTTCCCAACCCGCCAAAACGCCGTCGAAGTGGTGGAGATTGAGGGGATCGAACCCGACCCGCAACAGCCGAGATCATCAACCATCTCGCGTCCCTGCAATGACCACGCAGGCTTGAGCGGAGTCGCCGTTCCGGTTCGTCCCTCTTGCTCCCCGCTGTTTTCGACGTGTGTGGCAGCCATGCGGCAGCGGGGCCGTACCCCTACTCGCCGATGTTGGTGTCTATGGTACACTAACGGCAAGATGACGAAAACTGCGTGGCTGATCGGTGCTGGTTTCAGCTTTGAACTTGGAATGCCTCTCGTATGGGGACTCACTCGTGAGTTGAAGGATTGGTTGACGCCGTCGCTGCTGCGGGACATGGCTGACCGTTGGTGCGGAATTCGGACCATCCCGATCGCCGAAACCGGCGGATGGCGATCGCCGAAACCGGAG
>JANOPP010000726.1:0-2919 GCA_031421915.1 Myxococcales bacterium
GAACTGGTTCCACAATGCGGGCAGCTTGTCGGCGAGGTTGTTGCGTTCCGAGTCGACGCCGTAGAATCGCGTGTGCATGCCGACGACCGAGAGCTCGCGCTGATCGTAGAGTTCGGGCTCGAGGGAAATGCTCTCGTGAAGATGTGCGATATATTCCGCGTCGATGCGGAGTCGCGGCACGATCGGGAATCGCGTCTCACCGCGGCGGTAGTCATCGGGCGTGACCCCGAAGGCGACCTTGAACGCGCGCGTGAAGCTTTCGTGTGTCTCGAATCCTGCAACAAGTGCGATGTCGAGGATTCGCGAATTGCCTTCAACGAGCGCGACGAGTGCGGTCGCGAAGCGTCGCGAGCGAATGTACCCCTTCAAGGTCTCGGTGGTCAGCGCCTTGAAGATCCGCTGGAAATGCCATTGGCTGATCCCCGCCGCACGAGCGACCTCTCCCGCCTCGAGATCGTCGTCGAGGCGCTCCTCGATGAAATCGAGACCGCGTTGCACGTGGACGAGGTAGTTCATGCGGTTGCGTAGAAGCCGGTCATCGCGACGAGTCGACCATCCGGACCGTACTCGCCGAAGCTCGTGCCGTCACCGAGCACCGCGCCCGCAGCGTCGTGCATCGTCCAGCGCGCGATGCTGCGATTGTGGTGAGCCTGGAAATGCGTGGTCACGAAGTATCCACCGGGTACACGCTGATGGAATGCCATCATCGCAGCGAGGAGGTCGGCGTGGCCATTCGCCTGGGTCAGCGGATCGCGATAGATCGCCTCCTGCGCGACGCTCGCTCGAAGCGCGATGGCCTTGTCGTCGCCGGTGATGGCCTTCCACGCAGTTGAGTAGGTGTCCCAGGTGGCGCGGTGATCGATGGTCATGTCCCGACGGTACGGATGCGCCGATCGTGACGTTTGATATTTTGTGCGATCTGCTTTCCAACCGCGACGACTTCATCGAGGAAGCGTCGATTGCCTCGCCGATAGCGAGCCACGCTTCTCGCTCGAGGATGGCAAGAACGCTCGGCGCTTCATCGTCGCAGAGCTCGCCTACTGCCTCGACCCGAGGCTCTGCCGATCATCCTGTGAGCGAAGATCGGTCACCCCTCCGGCGCCCGTTCGCGCTGATCGATGGCTGGCGATCGCCACCAGTTCGCACGCCGCCCAGGCAGCTCCGCCATCGTCCACGTCGAGCTCGCCGGATCCGATGCGCAGCGCGCGCATCGTCGCTCGTCCGGGAGATGCGTCCGCCGTCTCGAGAAAATCTGCAGCGCTGTCGTTGTCGAAAGCTTGGGATCCCCAGGAGCCCATCGCGCTCTCTTATCACGAGTTCACCGCACGGTCGCACGATCGCACCACTGGCACCGTTCCGCAGAATCCTCGACGGAGATTTCGAGCAGCGGAACGAAACGCATGACCAAGCTCGCGAGATTGTTCGACACCTCGAAAATCGCACTCTAGAGGTCAGGGGTTCGATCCCCCTAGGCTCCACCAGGAAACGGAAAGGTCTCGCAGCGATGCGAGGCCTTTTTGTTTTTCGGTCCGCCGCGATTTCGCGCCGGGGAATGGTTGGGGAACGGTTGGTCGATGGAACTTAGAGCACTTGCAGGTGTTCAGTAGTTCGCTGTTCAGTAGCTACCGTTCGCCGCTCTCCGCCTTCTTGCCGCCCTTGAGAAGGACGAGACCACGGCGACCTGCACCGGCGGCCGCCGCTCCGGGCGCAGCGTATGCCGTCATCGTCGTCCGCTCGTCATCGTGTCCGAGTGTCGCGGCGATGAGGTGACCTGCGAGGCCGCGCTCCGCCGTCAACGTCGCGAGCAGACCGCGCAACGCATGCGCGGTCACACGCGGGACTTCGGCTGCGTCGCACACTCGGTGCACGTTCTTCCGGATCCAGTCGCGCCAGTGCGGCTTCCCGTCCTCCGCCTCGAACAAGTACGAGTCGGGCTGTTTGTCCGCTGCGGTGCGCACCAGAAGCGGCCGCAGAACCTCCGGAACCTCCAGCGTTCGGCGCCCGGCCGGCGTCTTGCTGCATGGAATCCACAACAAGTCCCCCGGCGCCGCGTCCTCGTCGAGATCGGAAGCTTGCCGCGTCGTGATCTCGCTCGCGCGCATTCCGAGGAGAAGCGCCACCAGGGCCGCCGTGGCGCCCTCGTCGCCGCGCTCGGCCAACTCGACTGCCTTCACGTACCAGGCGCGGGCTTGCTTCACGCGGAGTGTGTTGCCGTCTTTCCCGAGCGACTTCCCGCGTGGCCGTCGCTTGCCGATGCCCTTGACGTGAATGCACGGATTCTCGCGTAGCCAGCCGCGAGCAGCGCACCATCCGAGGAAGCTCTTGACCTGGGCGAGGACGTTGCGATGGGTGTCGGAGGAGAGCGGCTTTTCCGTTTTCGCGCTCGGGCGGGTCCTGAGCGCCGTGTAGAGAGCCTCACACCGCTTCGCCGAGAGGAGCTGCAGCGGCAGAGCCGAAGGGAAAAACAGATTCACCGCCCATTCGGTCACGTCGCTGGAGGCGTCCTTGTTTCCCTTGTCCTTGAGGTACGTCTTGTAGGCTTCGAGGGCGGTCTCGGTCGTGTGTTCGTCTCGGTTGAGATCGGCCCTCAAGATCTCGATGTAGCGCTCGGCCTTCGCCTCGGTTTCGAAGACGACGGCTTCGCGTTTGCCTGCCGCATCGATCTGAATGACTCGAAACCCGCTGCGGTTCTTGTACGGCCCGAGAACGCGCTCACTGCGCTTCTTCGTCATTCCTCACCGTCCTTTCCCTCGGCGGCGTCGAGCGCGTGGTAACCGTCCGGGGGAGGACGCGGGAGTGTTGACCCGCGCGGTTGACGACTACGCAGATTCGTCGTCGACGTCGAGGACAACGGGCGGCGGTGGCGGTGTCCAACGATGCGGCAGGATCGCGTCGATGTCGGCGGCGGGGTGAACGTCG
>JANOPP010000727.1:0-2374 GCA_031421915.1 Myxococcales bacterium
CTGCGCGAGGACATCGGAGCCGAAGGTATCCGCGTTCATCGTCATCAGCGGATCCATCCAGATCGGGATGAACGCCGAGCGGCTCGTCGCCTTCGCGCCAGCCAGATGATAGCCCCGCTGGATCAGCGCGCGTGCCGTCGGGCTCTCGGCGAGGCCGAGGATCCGCGCGAGCCGCGCGAGGTGCGCGACGCCGTGCTCGACGCGCCGGGGCAGCGACACCAGCACCGGAATCCGCGCCTCGGCGAGCGCCTCGAGGGCGACCCGCGTGTTCTCTTCCTTGTTCGCGATCACGAGCTGCGGCGACAGCGCGATGACCGCGGCGACATCGACGTCCTTCGTGCCGCCGACCGTCGGCACGCCGGCGACCTCTGGACTCTCGCAGTACGTCGTCCGCCCGACGATCCGCTCCGCGGCACCGAGCGCGATCACGCTGTGGGTGTCGCTCGGGACGAGCGAGACGATCCGCTGTGGCGGCTGGCCGAACCGCAGGCGGCGTCCCAGATCGTCAATCACCTCGAGCGTCGGCACCGGGCAGGTATACCCCGGCGTGCTAGGTTCCCACCGTGGCGACGCAGGCCGAAGACGAGCTCGTCTCGCAGGCATTCAAGGCAGACAAGCACGACGAGCTCGCGCGCGCGATCGAGCGGCTGACGCCGGAAGAGGCGGCCTTTTTCATCGAGAAGCTCGAGGCCGCGGTCAAGAAGCGCAAGATCCAGCTGATGGGCTACCTCGTCGCGATGCTGGTCTGGCTGCTCGGCATGGTCGCCGGCCTCGTCTACTACGGCACCCACGACGGCTTCACCGGCTGGGTGTTCCTCGTCCCGTTCGGCCTCGTCGGCGCCGTGCTGTGGGGCTTTGGCAAGTGGGCCCTCGTGGTCGGCGCCAAGGCAGCCCCGGGCCTGCCTCCGAAGCCAGCCCCGAAGCCCTAGGCCCCGGGGGTATGATGGGGGCCATGAGGACCTCGGCCCTGGCAGCCCTGCTCTGCGCCGCGTGCGGCGGCGGAAGCGCAACGATCGACGCCGCTCGCCTCCCCGGCTGCGAGACCCCGATCACGGGGACGACCCTCTCCGTCCGCCAGGTCGGCCGCGTCGACGACGCCGCGATGCTCGTCACCGCGCCCCCTCTCGATCCGCGGCGGTTCGTCGTCGAACGCGCGGGCGCGATCCGGATCTTCGAGGACGACCAGCTCCTCCCGACTCCGTTCATCGACATCTCGGACTCGATCCGCGCGGGTGGCGAGCAGGGGCTCCTCGGCCTCGCGTTCCACCCGAAGTACGCGACGAACGGCCTGTTCTTCGTCTACTACACGACGAGCAACGCGAACATCGTCGCGCGCTGCTCCGTCACGGCCGACAAGAACATCGCGAACCCGACCTGCACGCCCGTGATCTCGGTGCCCGACTTCGCCGGAAACCATAACGGCGGCATGATCGAGTTCGGCCCGGACGGCTTTCTCTACATCGGCACCGGCGACGGCGGCGGCGGCGGTGATCCGCAGCGCGCGGCGCAGAACACGAACAACCTGCTCGGCAAGATCCTCCGTATCGACGTCGACACCAAGGACGCCGGCAAGGAGTACTCGAGCCCCTCGACGAACCCCTACGTCGGCGGCGGCGGCGCCCCGGAGATCTTCATCCTCGGGCTGCGCAATCCGTGGCGGTGGTCGTTCGACAAGGACACCGGCGACCTGTGGATCGGCGACGTCGGCCAGGGCGCGATCGAGGAGCTCACCGTTCTCCGGGCCGGCGAGCAGCTCGGCAAGAACCTCGGCTGGAGCATCTACGAGGGCAACACCTGCTGCGATACCGCGTCCGACAACTGCACGCAGTCAGGAACGCAGTACCCGTGCAATCCGGCCGGCCTCGTGATGCCGCAGGACGAGCACACGCACGGTGACGGCTGGATCTCCATCATCGCGGGCGAGACCTACCGCGGCACCTGCTACACGGACATGATCGGCTGGCACTTCTACACCGACCACGCGTCGCAGAACGCGGGCCTGTGGAAGGCGCGCCTTCAGGCCGACGGATCCCTCGAGGTAGTCGACACCAACGTCTCTCTCCCCAATGGTGTCGCGAGCATCCACGCTGATGCCCGCGGAGAGCTGTTCCTGACAACGATCAGCAACAACATCTATCACATCGAAGCCGGCCCCTGACGGGCGTAGGATGTCGCCCATGCGTCCCCTCGCCTGCGCCCTGCTCCTCCTCGCTGCGTGTAGTGATCCGAAGGCCACGCCGAAGGATGTCGTCGAAAAGATCAATAGTGACGTCGTCGCATCGATCAAAAGTAGGGATGTCGACGCCAAAATGAAGGCGCAGTTCGTCCTCCCGGTCACCGATACGCCGGCAGCGTTTGACAAGATCATCGCGTC
>JANOPP010000728.1:0-6058 GCA_031421915.1 Myxococcales bacterium
TGACGCCCGCCGCCCAGCGCGTTCGCCGCACATGCCACAGAACTGCGCGCCCTCCGCAACCGTACAGCTCGTGCAGGTGGCGCTTCGGGAGATCGACTCGCGGATCAGCGTCTTGCGGTCGTCCGTCGTGTCACGCTGCCCGCGGAGGATCCGCGTGGTGCTGCGGTGGATGTCGATAGGGTCGCGCTCTGTGGTGAGGGCGTGAGTTCTAGCCATGCCGGAGGAATGAGCACCGGCCGTACCAACTGCATCGGCCGCGCGGCGGCGATGTGGGCGGGGCACTGCGAGCTGGAGCCTGCGAGGTGCGGGCTGGAGCCATCGGCTACAGGCAGTTGCCGGGCTTCGCCTGGGTAGCGGCACCGATGCGCGAATCCCAGCACAGCCTCAAACAACGCCCGCACGTGCCGCAGTACAGCGCGTGCTGCTGGAGCATGCGCCGGCATCTCACAAACGCGTCGAGGACTCCGTCTGCACGACTACATGCAACCCGAGGCGGCGGTCGCGATGCAGACACAGCTCATCACCAGAGCCGCGGCAAATAGCCTCCAGCGTTGGTGACCAGGGGCTGCGGGAAGCTCGAGCCCAGGCTCGCTGCCACGGGCGGCGAGAAACGCCGGAAGCGGTGCGATATCCCGGAGGAAGCGCGGCGGCAGGAGCTCGAAGGCCGGGGTATGAGGGAACACGCGCCGTGGGGCGACTACCGGCTCGGGAGCGGGCGGCTCGGTGGCAGTCCGGATCCGATCGATCTCGCGTTCGAGCGTTCGGACGCGAGCATCGAGTGCGCGGTAGGTCTCGCTCTTGGCCAGCTCGTCCTCACGGGCTTGCTCGCCGCACATGCCACAGAACTGCGCATCCTGCGCGAGCGACGTGGCGCAGGTACGGCAGACCGCCGCGCGCCCGGCCGTAGCTCGGACCAGCGTCTTGCAGTTGTCGTTCGCATCGCGACCTGCCCGGAGGATCTGCGTCGCGCGCGTGTGGATGTCGCGCCCGGTCGGCAAGCACTCGAAGAGGGTCGTCGGAGCGTACGATCTGGCCATGCCGTTCGGTTGAGCATCGGCCGTACCAGCGGCGCGGGATCGCGTACCTCGCCCGGAGCGCCGTAGAGGGGGGCCTGCGGGCGCCAGCCAGCTAGGTGCAGGCTGGAACCATCGGCCGGCGGCGCGACCGAGGAGGAAGGATCTACAGAGCACCGCCCACCGTCACCGACCGGATCCGGGGTGCAAACAAGGCCCGGCGCGCAGACGAGGGGCTGCGGCGCGACGTTTCCCGGCTTGCAGGTCTGACCCACGGGGGCGCAGCCGAAGCCATTGCAAATGCTGCAGCCCGGACCGCGTTCCTCATCGTCGATGACCTGCTGTGGTTCTCGGTCGCGGTGCGCGACGTTGCCTCAGGATCTCGCCGACGCAGTGTCGAGCCTCGACCTCGAGTGACGGCGACGGCGGAACCCGGCGAGGAGGACACCGAGACCACAGATCACGAGCGCCTGCGACGAACCGTGGCGTGTGTCGCCGCTGCAAGTGCAGCCCACCGTGATCGGACCGTAGGGATCGTTCGTGCAGGCACCCGAGTGCTTTCGATAGACCTTGCAGATCGCCTGGCGCTCGTCGGCTTGCGGAAACCGGCGTTGCACCTCACCCTTTCCCGACCACGGATACATCGTCGCGGCGACGATGCTCGACACGCCCGAGCCCGACGAGCACTGCGGAACTCTGTGGCCCGCCGGATCGTAGAGCGTCAGGCCCGGCTGCGTCAGACACGAGTGGTCGAGTCCGAGCACGTGCCCTAACTCGTGCGTGATGGTGGTCAGCAGATCGTACGAGCCTTCAGAGCCATCGGTCCCGAAGTTATTGCGAAGGTTGATCTCGAGATCGATCTCGAGGAGCTCACCGTCGCGAGGATCGCCGGGTCGATCGTAGAAGTACATGGACGTCACTGCGAGCGCGTCCGGGGTCAGACACACTTCCTGGTCGTGATGCGTGCCATCGTCGCAGTAGTTGGGCCCTCGCGTCACGACGACATTGTGGCCATCGAACCCAGTCTCGTCGGAGGAGATCGTTCCCTCGACAACCCCAAACGGCAGCGCGGCGCAGCCATCGCTTTGCCACGACTTGATCGCAGTGGTCAGGACAGCGCGTAGTTGCTCCGAGTCTGGACCGGGCACCACGAGCGTCCCGATCTCGAGCCACGGGCACGCGTCCTCCCATTCGATCGTGGTCCCACTATCCGTCGCCTGCTGGCTGAAGCCCATCCCGAGAAGACCGAGGGCGATCAGCCAGACGCGCGGAGACCTCACGGCAGCACCTCGGAACGTGTCCCGAGTCCAACGAGCCGAAGTCCAGTCTCCGTTGCTCGGACGGTGACGCGCACGCGCTGACCGAGCTCGAACTTCGGTGCTCCGGTGACGCGCATCGTGATGCCATCGACCGAGCCTCCGGCGACAAGGAATTCGACCGACGGCGAGTCCGCGATGTCGATGGTGACGCGCGTCAGGATCCTTTGGCCATGCCACTCGGAGGCGGTGGTTCGGACCTTTCCAGTCACGGTCTGCTCTTCGACTGCAGCAACGGTTGCCGTGGTCTTCGCAGCCGACCACTCCTGGCCATACGTCGTCGCCGATGCGGTCACCACGACGCCCGTCGCAAGGACGCCGATGACTCCGACGAACAAGACCCTCATGTCGCCGGCACGTTGTTGCCGACGTCGTCAACAGCATCCGCGGCACTGCTGGTCATGCCGAGACCGACGTTGTCGCGAAACTCGAAGTCGGGCTCAGGCTCGTCGACGCACGAGGCGAGGCCGAACACCGAGAGGGCAACCGCGAGTGCGCTGGTGAGGATGATTCTGCTCATGGGAGCTCCTGTTCGGGTGCATACGGAGAGGCCGCCGGTCGAGGCAGTCGACCGGCGGCCTCTCATTCGTGGTTCGCTCTGCTCAGAACGGGTTGATGCTCTGCCACAAGCGCAAGTACCCGGACACCCGGTTGTTCGCGTGCAGCATGCACGTGTTGAAGTCGGCAAAGACTGAGCCGCGGCAACGACCGTAGTTCGCGTTCACGTCGTTGTTGCAGCTCTGCAGGATCGGAAGGTTGGTATTCACGCACGCAGTGCGACCGGCGATCACGCAGTGGTGGTACTGGCTCATCGTGCCGCAGCTCTGGTACACGCCCGCCATGCACGAGCTCATGTTGCTCGCGTGCGCGGTGTCGCAATCCGTGTGGCCGACCCGCTTCTCGCGATCACACTCGCCGTATCCCTTGTCTTGCGCTTCTCGACACTGCAGCTGGGTCGTGTTGCCGTCGGCGAACTGGGGAGTCCCGAGGCCGTCCTCGGGAACGGGAAAGCCGCTACCGCCGCCGTCGCCATCGGGGACCTCCCACGGCTTGGTGATGCCCTCACCGTCGCACGGTGCGCAGATGTTCACGGTGCCATCATCGTTCACCGATTCGTCCGCCTCGGTGCAGCCACCGCAGGTCTCGCCGGAACCTGTCTGATTGTGATCGCGCTTGTCGGGACCGTCGTCGCTCGTGGCGCAGGCGGCGAGACCGAACAGGGCGGCGGCGAACGTGAACACAGTGATGGCAACTTGCTTCTTCATCGAGTCCTCCTCTTTTGGTTGATTCGACCTAGTGCGAAGTGCGTGCCGTCCTCGCGCGAGCGCAGATAGCTGATCGCACGTCGCCCGAACCCATCACGGGTGCAGGCGCGCGCCTGCACTGGCGGCGACGACCCGCAGCGATCGCTCGGATCGTGGATCGCGAGAGGCACGCGACGCGACCGAGCAACTCCTCTTATTGATCGTCGCTCGATCAACGAACCTCCTGGAGGGAAGGGGCTCGGAGCCGACGCGGCACGAGACTCGCAGCATCTGGGATCCACAACAAATGGAGCCGACCATGCGCAAGCAGACCTTCTTCACGCTCACGATCGCAGTGCTCCTCATGAACGGCTGCGTCACGGAGCCCGAGCCCGAGTCGACTCGGGTTGACACCGCAGCACTCGGCGAGAGCGACGGCGACGGCGACGCTGCGCGCGCCGCGTGCCACGAGGCCATGCGCATCGGCGCGCGCGCCTGCGACGCCGCGTATCTTCCACGCCTCAAGGCCTGCAGGAAGCCCGGGGACCCGCTCGAGGACCCCGAGGTCCGCGCATGTGTGGAGCGCGAGATGATCACGCTCCAGGAATGCAACGCCGCCGCGCGCGATGCACTAGCCGTCTGCCTCGCAGCGATCGTGGACGATGACGACGATGGACTGGCAGATGAGCCCGCGGTCGAGCTCGAGGATCCGAGCGGCGATTCCCTCCCGTTCTGAAGGTCCATCGTCCCCTGTCGGCGAAGTGCATGCGTTCAACGCCTCGGCTGCCTTCGGGCGCCGGGGCGTTCGCCGTTCAGGGTGCTGCCGATGGCTCCAGCCTGCGAAGTCACCTGGTAGTCAACGCTGACGTCATCGCGACCACCGGCAACGTTGGCGTTCTTGCGTTCCGATCATTGTGGGTCGAGGATCGCCAGCGCGTCGGCGACGTCGCGCGGCAGCCCGGGACCGAGGACGGAAACCGAGCGCGCGAGCAGCTCGTCCGCCACGATGCCATCGCCGTCGCGAAGCGCCTGACGCGCGAGTACGGTCCAGCATGTCGCGGCGATCGCGCGTTCTCCGCCGCCCGCGGCATGAAAGGCGATCCGCGCAATCCGTCGGACGCTGTTGCGATCACGGCTGCTGACCCAGTAGCCGAGCGCGCGGCGGTGCACGAGCTCGCGCTCGTCGAGAACGTGATCGTAGATTGCATCCTGGATTCCGGCATCCACGAACTCGTACCAGCCGTTGCGCTCGCGCATGACCCCGTCACGGACGAGCAATCCGAGTCGCGCCTCGATGTCGCGTATCTCGGTGACGGTGGCGACCTCGTCCAGAGAGAACTTCGGTCCGAGCCCCGCGCAGATCCGCACGACCGGGGAGAGCTCGACAGGGAGCTCTGCGAGCAGCCGGCTCGCGAACCAGGACGGTCCGGGTGGTGCGAGCAGCGTATCGAGCTCATCGACTGCGACGTACCAATCACCGCCAGCGTGCTGGCGTCGGATCGAACCTCGTTGCTTGATGTCACGGGCGAGCGAGATCAGGAGTCCGGGATTGCCGGTCCCGCGAATCGCGAGCCTCTCGACGAGTGCGTCCGGAATCAGTCGTGCGGGCCGCAGCATCTCGCGGAGGAGTGCGTCGGCGTTCTGGTAGGACAACGCAGGCAGCATCACCGCGACCCGGTCGCTCGTGAAGTCCGTTGCCTCGAACAGCGGCAACGGACTGGTGATCAACCGGACCATCTGGAAGGGGCAATCGAGGAGGAGGCCGCGGACCGACGCCGAGAACCACTGGAGGTCATCGACCACGAGGACTGCGCGGCGTGCGGCGGCACTCGCGAGCGCCTCGGCGGCATCTACACCACCACCGAGCGCTGCGACGAGGCGATCGTCGTCGGGACGGTCGCCCGGAAACCGCCGGCTGCCGGAGACCTCGATGACCTCGCGCCCTGTCGTCTGCAGCCGCTCGGAGATCGCGCGCAGGACGCGGGTCTTGCCCGAGCCGGCGAGGCCGCTGATCCCGATCAGCATCGACGGAGCACTGGTCGCCGCACCGAAGAGGCTTCGCACCAGGTCTTCGCGGCCGATCAGTGGCGGGTCGATCTTTGCGTCAGTCGCATCGGTCCGATCGCGCTGGCTCTCGCGGAAGAACCCCGGCGCGTCGAGCGCCGCGATGGCCCCGCCGGGGAGCGCTTCGGCCGCGCTCGGGGTCAAGACGATTCCGGAGAATGGGATCGTCGGGATCCAGCGCTCGTTCTGCTCGATGTCCTGACCGTAGACCATGGCCTGACCCTGGGCCGACCGTCGGACGAGGCCGGTCGTCAGGTGGATCGTCATCCGGCGACGCTCGCCGACGAGCTGGTGGCATACACCGAGCGCGACGGACAGCGGCGCATCGTGATGCTGGATGCTGAATGCCGCGAGGATCCCGTCGCCTCGCTGACTGACCACGATCCCGTGCACCGCGGTGATCGCACGCACGATGCTCACT
>JANOPP010000729.1:0-1842 GCA_031421915.1 Myxococcales bacterium
GGCGCGGGCGCCGCGACAGGAACGTGCGCCTTCGGAGCCGACCGTTCCGCCCGTGCGCGAACGCCGTCCCACGGCGAAGGATGGTCCGCGTCAACGGCCCGCGCGCGACGACGCGAGCGCGAACGATGCGCCCACGTCCAAGCGTGAGCGTGCTCCGGAACCCGCGGACGCGCCGCCGAGCCGAGCCGAGCGCGCTCCCGCGCGGGACGCTCGCGGATCGGGTCGCAATCGTCCAGCACCACGCCCGACGGACGACGAATCGGGCTTCGGCCAGGGCCTCTAGGCCTCGAGCGAGCGAGCATGGGCGGCAGCAATCCCTACATCGAAGCACCGGCAGCGCGACTTCCCTCGAAGAAGTACACGCTGACGATCCTCCCCGCGCGCCGCGTGATCGAGGTCGACCCGGCGCAGCTCCCCTACGCACGCGACGGCGTGAAGGGCTCGATCCTCGAAATCGCGATGGGCCACGGTGTCGAGCTCGACCACGCGTGCGGCGGCGTGTGCGCGTGCTCGACGTGCCACATCGTGGTGAAGCAGGGCTTCGCATCGATGCAGGAGCCGACGGACGCCGAGCTCGATCAACTCGACAACGCGCGCGGCCTGACCCCGAACTCGCGCCTCGCGTGCCAGGCCGTGCCCGACGGCTCGTGCGACATCATCGTCGAGATCCCGAGCTGGAACCGCAACTTGGTCAGCGAGGGCGCGCACTGACGCCGTCGCGCCGGCGGAGCGCGCTTGCGGAATCGCTCGGATCCACCGCATGATGCGTGGAGAGTCCATGGAAGTCCGCCTCGCCAACCCGCGCGGTTTCTGCGCCGGCGTCGACCGCGCGATCGAGATCGTCGAGCGCGCGCTCGAGCTCCACGGCGCGCCGGTGTACGTGCTCCACGAGATCGTGCACAACCGCCACGTCGTCGACGACCTCGCCTCGCGCGGCGTCAAGTTCGTCGACGCGCTCGAGGACGTGCCCGCAGGCTCCGTGACGATCTTCAGCGCGCACGGCGTGTCCGACGAGGTCGTCGCGACGGCGAGCGCTCGCGGATTGCGCATCATCGACGCGACGTGTCCGCTCGTGACGAAAGTGCACCAGCAAGCGCAGCGCTACCACGCGAAGGGCCGGCACGTGATCCTGATCGGCCACCCAGGTCATCCCGAGGTCGAAGGGACGCGCGGACGCATCGAAGGCCCCGTCACCGTGCTCTCGACCGTCGCGGAAGTGGACGCGCTCCAGATCGCGAATCCCGACGGCCTCGCGTACGTCACGCAGACGACGCTCTCGATCGACGATACGCGCGAGGTCATCGACGCGCTCGTCCGCCGCTTCCCGAAGATCCAGGGCCCGGAGCTCAAGGACATCTGCTACGCGACGCAGAACCGCCAGAACGCGGTGAAGCGCATGACGGACGAGGGCATCGACGTCCTGATCGTCATCGGTAGCAAGAACAGCTCGAACTCGAACCGCCTCGCCGAGCTCGGCACGCGCAGCGGTGTCCGCAGCTACCTGATCGACGACGCGAGCGAGATCCGCCCCGCCTGGCTCGTCACGACCAAGACGATCGGCGTCACGGCCGGCGCCTCGGCCCCAGAAGGCCTCGTTCAAGAGGTGATCGAGCGCCTGCGCGAACTCGGCGTCGCACAAGTACGCGAGATGGAAGGCGAACTCGAGACGACAGTATTCAAGCTCCCCGAAGAGCTCGCACGACACTGAGCCACTACCCCCGAGAAGGCTCGCGCCGCACGCACGCTCTCGCCCACACGACGCCCGCCGCTGAGAGCAAATTGCACCCCGTGCAAGCGTGGGCCGGTCCTCCGGCCCGGGCTTGTGCGGGGTCCGGAATGCGG
>JANOPP010000730.1:0-3173 GCA_031421915.1 Myxococcales bacterium
ACGATCTGCTGACCAAGCTGACGAGCGCTGGTTAGGACCTCGCATAGTTCTCGCTCGAGACCGTCAAAATGTTCCGCGAAGACGCCGTCAAGGCCGGCTTCAAGCTCGTCGGTCAGCTCAGGTCGTCAGCGATCGCGTTGATCAACTCGAACAACTTCTTCTCGTCGCCAGGCTGCGGGTTCGGCCAGCAGATCTCGCTCTGGCCTTCCTCGTCGTCGTCGACGACGTACCTCACGATCACGAGGTCACCGCGCGCCACCGCCGAGCGCACGTCGATGTTCCTGTCGAAGACGTCGTCCGCGCAGTCGTTGACGTGATCCTTCACCCACGGCAGCGGCAGCTCTGCGACAGGCGTCGCGGTGGAGGCTCGGGCCGGGGACGCGGTCGCCGGCGAAACCGAACCACCGAGCTGGGCCATCACGGCCTCGTAGATCTCGAGGCGCTTGCTCACCTCGGGGAGCAAGCGCGCTCGGTCGGCCAGCGCATCCTCGAGCAATCCCGGACGATCCTCGAGGTTGCGGCGGCTGAACTTGGGCCTGTACTCACCCGAGAGCCAGGCATGCCCCTCGCGAAGGACCCGCACCATCTCGGCGGCGAGGGCGGCCCCGGTCGTGCCCGAAGGCACCTCGATCAAGATGGACTTGTTGCTGCCTTTCTCGTCCTTGCCGAGGTACCAACGGTACTGCGCGATCGGAGCCGTCAGCGCCTTGTCCGGAAAGCGCGCTGAGAGCTCCACCGAGCCGCTCCACACTGCTGCATGAATCGGGTAGCGCCCGGACCACGACTCGCTTCCGTCGAACGTCACGGCGAGCGTCTCCAGCCCGCTCGGCAGAACGGGCGCTGCTGGGGCCCAGCGCTGAGCGAGGTCCGCCCAGAGCCACAGCGCCTGCACGCGGTCTTCTCCGGTCGCGCGTTGGAACAGGTCGCGCACGAGCGTCTCGGCGCTCTTCTGGGCACCGAGCAGGTTGAAGCACGCCTGGGAGCGTATCTGCAGCGGCGCGGCTTGCATCTCGTCGATCACCGCCGCGTACTCGGGCTGGTCGCACCACGGGACCAGATGCGCCAGCAGCATGCCGAGCAACTCGGGCCTCTGGTGCATCGGGACCTTGGGAACGAGCGCTCGTAAGACCTCGAGCCTCGCGATGCGGTAGCGGGTTAGCCGCTCGACGTCCCACGCGTCCCAGCGGTGCGCTTCGAGGAGCGCGACGATCTTGTCGGTCAGCTCGTCGGTGTAGCGCGGTGGCGGCAACCAATGACCGGGCTCGTCCTCGTCGAGCAGCCGGAACAGACGCTCGGGCTTGCCGAGTGGAAGCGCGGCGTCGGCGCCGAGGTGCGCCGCGAGCTCGGGCACCACCACCTCGCCGTTGGCCGACACCGCTTGCGCGAGGGCCTCGATGCCGCCCGGCCAGCCCGACGCCGCGACCCACGGCGCGGCGCACGCAGCGTGAAGTGAGGCGGCCGCGGTGCGCTCTCCCTTGGGCGTCGATACCGTGCGCTCCACTTCGATTTTGAGCGCGCCCTTCTCTATCTTCTCTCCGCAGTGGAGGCACTTGGCACGCGCGGTGGGGGCGAGCTTGGAGACGGGGAATGCCATGAACGATTCCTTTAGAGCGGCCTGAGAATGACACCGTCCCTTCGGACCAAACATCGCGTTCGTCGGGAGAATGACAACTCTACGATCTCGCCGGCTGGCGATCGACGCGCGTGCACAGGCGGCTCGGCGAGGCGTTGCTGCTCGACGCGCTCCGCCGGATCGTCGACGCCGCGGGCCTGGTGGGCTGCACCGGGATCATCGTCGACGCGAAGGACGACGGCGCCGAGCGGTTCTACGCGAACTACGACTACGACTTCGTCACCGCGCGCATGCTCGGCGCCTCAACTCAACCGATCGGATCCGGCTCGCCTGCCGGGCCATCGAGCTTCGAGGGATCGATCGCAAGACGTACCGCGATCGCGCGGCTTGGTGCGCTGGCGGCTCGAAGAAGAGTCGTTCTCGCATGGCCGAGCTCATGGCGGGGTGGCGGCGAATGTCGGGCGCGGTCCCCCGAGAGCGCGTTCAACGCTGCTGCGCAGAGGGCGCAGCACCGCGGACGCTGGACGGCTGGCGCAGATCGCGCGCGGTCCGGCATCGAAGACACGCGAGACGTCCTCCTCGCGAGCAAGCCCTGCAAACGTCGCCGTGACGATGCGGTCTTTCCGCTGGGCGATCAGCTTCGCGAACTGACAACCCGTCATCCCCTCCGCCAGCCACTGGCGCAGGTGCTCATCAGCCGGCATCTGCCTACCGACGCGACTCGGGAAGCCTGCGTGCGGGATGCTCAGATGGAACCGGGTGTTCCCGTCGGCGTCGACCACCACCACGCCGCCCGCCTTACGAGCCGCGAGCAGGACGCGCGGGAGGTCACGATCGAACTCGTCGAGCGTGACTCGCCGCTGCTTCGCCCTCTTGTCCTTGCCTTCGCCATGCTCAACCCTAGTCTAGCCCCTGACGATCCAGCGTGACGGACGGGATCACAAGGGCGCGAGTAGCGCCGTCAGGCGTCGAGAGGATCAGGGATTGGCTCGGTGGCAACCCTCCACAAGACGGGGATCTGGTCCTCGCCGGTCGCGAGGACCACGATCCCGCCGACGATTGCGCCAGTCGTGTCCCGGTCGCCGTCCTGTGAGGTCGCGGTCCAGATTGCATCCTCGTAGGAATCGAGGTGCCGAGCCGCAACCCAGATGCAGAACGGCACGGTGTCATGCGCTGCGACGTCGAGACCCGTGCCCACCTCTTCGCCGACTTCCGCTGGATCCGCATCGAGCCCGAGCTCGGCTGCTCTTCTCAGCCTGTTCAGCGTGTGCCCGCTTGGCGTGAATCGAACGACCTCGTCGAACAACTTGGTCCGGTCGACTCCTGATGCTGCGAGCGCAGCGGCGATGGCGACAGCGACAGCGCCGGCAGCGCCATCTGGATGTGCGTGCGTCGGCTCGGCAGATCGCAACGCTTCCTCGCGCACTCGATCGAGATCGTTCGCGAAGTAGGCGCCGATCGGTGCCGCGCGCATTGCAGCTCCATTCCCGAACGAGCCCTGACCATTGAACAGCCGCTGCGCCTCTTGGCGCCAAGGCGCCCCACGGCTGACGCGCGTGAGCAACTCAAACGCGCCCTGACCATAGCCTCGCCCTGGTTC
>JANOPP010000731.1:0-1915 GCA_031421915.1 Myxococcales bacterium
GGCATCAGCGCCGCCTTCCTAGGAAGCTTCCGAGCAATTCGAGAAATAGGCCGCCGAGCAGACCGCCAACGATCCCAACTATCGTTACGGCCCCTCGTTCGGAAGCGTGCAAAGCGTCGGCAGCAGTCCATGCAATGGTAAGTCCAATCATAACACAGACGACACGCGATGTGCTCGCGAGCGCACCGTCGAGCTTAAGCTGAAACTCATCTAGTCGCCGCTCAGCCGCTGATGTCACAGAATGCTGAGCAGCGGCTACCGCTTCAGCAATACCAGATCCATCAGAGTGTCGCTCGGCGCTCGATGCGACATTCTGGACAGGGCGAACATCTAGCAGGGCGGCAACGCGCCTAGGATGATTGAGTGTGAGGAAGTCGAGAAATAGGATGGTTTCGCGATCGATCTCTGCCGCACCGCGGGTGATGAATCGATACTCGCCCGCGCTCATGGAAGGCCTTGCGAGCAGCTGGTTCGATGCGTCTTGCACACACTTCATGAGATGACCGTTCGTGACGGACCGAAGAAGGTTCAGCGCGTCGGGGCCAGGAAAAACCTTGCGTTTCGCGGGTCTGCCGATCCCATCGACAACAAATTGGGTTGTAGGACCAACCTCTTTGATCAGCCAGTCCGGAAGGCGGACTGTAGGTTCGCTGGAATCGTGTTCGTCAGATAAGGTAGAAAGCCATGATGCCATTTGCACCGATTGAGCGAGACCGCGAACAAAGGGATAAAGGATCTGCATCAACGCGAGGGTAATGATCGCGATGACAAGACTCAATGCTATGGCAGTGCTAAACAGGCGGAGCATTTGGTCTAAAGTTTTAACGACAGCGGGCTCGACTGCCATTGCTGACGCTGTTAGCAGCCGCAATGATGTATCCGATAGCTGTGCCACGAACATCGACTACCCCCTGAGCCGTTTGAATTCATCGTCGAGATACATATCGCATATTGCGGCATTCTACGAGCACACGATGGTAAGAGTATCTAACGAGCCTTCTTCTCGTAGCCCTGCTATTTCATTTTGACATAGGGCAGCTTCCGGGACTGTGTAAATGCTATTGCTAAGAAGCAGCATTGTTTTGCCTACCAGAGACCCGGCTTACGCTGCGGTTCGCGGCACCTGGGGCGGCCGCAGGCTTGCGCCTTGCAAGATAAACAGCGTCACACCTTCAGTGAGACGTGGCCTCGAAAATCCTATCGGCGATGCTGCGCCAGCGCCAGAAACGCCCGGGCTACCTTGGGAAAACGCCGCCGTGGGTCTGTAATGCAATCGGACCGGTCAAAGTGCCTCCGATGGTGCGACTCTGGCCATCTTGCTCTGCTGGAAGCAAAACGCCCTGAATCGTAGAATGCTAACTTTGCGTCGTCTGTCGTTCGGCGCGTGTCGCGTCGTCCTTCTGGGTAAGCGTGGAACGCAGGCGGATGAAGTTAGAAAGTGTCGCATACCAGAAGGGTGCGCCGAGGCATAACAACGCCACTGACAACACCATCCCAAATAAATGTCGCATCCACACTCGGGGCCGGCCGGTGAGCGGATCCTGCCGCCAGCCATCGTACCAGCTTTGAGTGCCATCTGGAATGTAGAGTACGCCGAAGCCAGCGAGTTCGCCGAGCCCGGTGCAGCGCAGATAATCGTTGATGTTCTCGGCGGCCGCGGCGCATTTTCGGCGTTTAGCGACATCGCCGGATTCGCCGGGCACAGCGGTTGCGGTGACAACGCCACTATCGGTGCCATGGGCTGAATCGGATGCGGCAGTTGGCACGGGGCTGGCGACCGGCACTGGACCGAGTTTGGCCGGGACGGGCTTGTAACGTTCGTAGCTCACGACCGCAGTCTCGACGATCTTGTCGCGGAGATCATGATCGCGCGACAGGCGGTTGAGCAGGTCGACAGCATCGAAATGTAGCCAGG
>JANOPP010000732.1:0-2596 GCA_031421915.1 Myxococcales bacterium
CCCGAGGAGTCGATCGCCCAGATGATGTCCACCGGGCGGATGGCGTTGTCCGTGCCCACCAAGAAGGTCTCGACGCACGCGGGTGCCTCGTTGTCGCAGTTGTTGTCGATGCCGTCCCCGCAGATCTCGAGACCACCGGGAAGCGGCACGCAGCTCTCGGGGCCCTGGGGCACGCCGTCGATGCAGGCGGGCACCGAGACCTGACATTCCAGCTGACCGCAGACCCAGTTGCCCTGGTCTTCGTCGACGGGGCCGTCGCAGTCGTTGTCGATGCCGTCGCAGTCCTCGTTGGTCGCGCCGTCATAGGGATCGCAGATCTGGGGGATCCCGTTGATGCAAGCCGGGACGGTGTGCTCGCACTGACCGAGGCCGCAGGTCAGATCGTCGAGGTCTTCGTCGGTGTCGCCGTCGCAGTCGTTGTCGACCCCGTCGCAAACCTCCTCTGACGCACCTTCGAGCGGGTCACACACGGGGGGCTCACCATCCTCGCATGCAGTCACTTCGTGCTCGCACGCACCGAGCCCGCACTCGACCGTCTGATCGCCGAGGCCATCGTCGATGTCGCCGTCGCAATCGTCATCGACGCCGTTGCAGGTCTCCATCATCGCGCCCTCGCCCGGGTCGCATTCGTTGGGCTCGCCGTCGACGCAGTTAGGCTCGTCGTGGTTGCAGATGCCCTCGCCGCAGTTGGTCGAGCCCAGATCCTCGTCGATCTCGCCGTCGCAGTCGTTGTCGAGCCCGTCGCAGACCTCGAGCTCCGGCAGCTGTTCGTCTTCGCAGGGACCCCACTGACCAAGGTCGAGGTCGATCTGCACGCACTCCTGCACGCCAGGGTGGCAGATGCCGACGTTGTACGTCGGCGGAGCCCCGCTGTAGCACCACTGCTGCGCGCCGGGGTCTTCGCACAGACCGGCATCCACGCCGGGCGGATCCACCGGCGGATCTCCGGGGCCGCCGGTATCCCCAGTCGTGCCCGTCCCTGCGGAGTCGGTGCCTGCGGAGTCGGTGCCTGCGGAGTCGGTGCCTGCAGAGTCGGTGCCTGCAGAGTCAGTGCCTGCAGAGTCGGTGCCTGCAGAGAGCGTACCGGCCGTGCCGCTGGAGTCCGCTGAATCGCTGCCTTGCGATGCGCTCATGCTCATCGCGCCCGTGGTATCGGGTGTGGTGGTGCCGGCTGACAACGACGCCGAACTCGTGCCGGTGGCCGAGTCACCTTCGGTCGCACTGGCGGTAGCTTCGGTCGCGTCGCCGCCACAGCCGACGATCGAGATTCCCACGGTAGCAAAGACGTAGAGGTGTAAGCCGCGGCGATTCATGTCTGGACCTGCGTTGGTTCGACCGTCGAGCGGTAGATTTTTCCGGTCGGGTCGACCCCCCGTCGACCCTAAACCCGGCTTTGAAGTATGAATTATTCGTGAACGATCATGCAAGTCGTTCTTCCCAAGATGATCAGGCAAACCACCTTTGCCCACCACGCCACACGTCGCGACCGCTAAGGGAGGCGCTCATCCAGGCGGATCGAGGTCTCGTGCAGACGAGTCGGCGACACGCCGCGGCGCGATCCGATCGCTGTCGACCGTGTAGGCCATGAGCAGCTCGAGTGCGCCCGCGAGGCGCGCCGCTTCGAGGGTCACCGCCGCGTCGACGTGGGCCAGCTCGGTCGCCTGCACGAGGTCGTCGCCCGCGTAGGCTTGCAACGCGCCGCCCGCGGGCTGGCACAGGGACAGGTTCGCAGTCTCCACTGCCCAGTTCCCGAGCCGCAAGACCACGGCAGTCGATCGGGCACAGTCGCGATCCAGCAGCGAGTGGCCGACATAGCTCTGATCGTCCCACACGCCCGCGAGCTCGGCGATCGTCGGCGCGAGATCGACGTGGCTCGCGACACAGTCAGCAACGCCGCGCGCCAACCGTGCCCCCGTACCATGGATGATCAGCGGGACCCAGGTCGTCTCGTGGCGCAGGTTCTCGAAACCACCCGATTCACCGCGCTCGCCGAGGTCGAAGGCGTGATCGCCGATGATGATGAAGACCGTGTTCGCAAACCACGGCTCCGATCGCATCGCGCCGAACATCTCGCGCACCACGTCGTCGGTGTAGTGCATCGTGTTGTGCAGCGCATCGACAGCGGTTTCACCGTCGGTGATGTCGAGCCTGGGCTCGGGGCTGCGAAACGGCGTGTGATTGCTGATCGACACGACGTGCGCGAAAAACGGAGCGCCTTCGCTCGCGACGGCTTTGATCCGGTCGGTCGCCGCGCGGAAGGTCGGTCGATCGCACTCTTCGTTTTCGGGCCAGTAGTGCACCTCGTGGTACCAGCGCTCGAGCCAGGTGCGCTGGCCGTCCCAGTCGGGATCGCTGCCGGTGAAGTGCAGGGTGCGATAGCCGTGGCGCTGCAGCACGCCGGGAATCCCCTCGATGTACACGTCGGCCGCTTCGCTCGCGATGTTCTTGTACGGGTGCATCAGCAGCCCGGTGTGGATCGCGATCATCGCGTGCACGGTGGGCAAGGCGCTCGCGTAGTAGCGGCGGAACGCGGTGCTCGCGGGGTCGGCCGCGAGTTCGTCGAGAAACGGCGTCGCGGCCGGGCCCGTCAGCTGCG
>JANOPP010000733.1:0-42670 GCA_031421915.1 Myxococcales bacterium
AGACACCATGCGCGCGTGGTGGGTCGCGCTGCGTGACATCCCGGTCGGTGAGGAGATCACGTACGACTACGCGTTCACCGCCGAGGTCGCCGAGAAGTGCGCGTGCGGCGCGCCGACCTGCCGCGGCCTGATCATCGACGACGAACCGGAGAATCTCGCGCAGGTTTCCGAGCACCTGCGGCCGTTCCTGCGCATCCCGTCGCGCGCAGCGTCCTGACCCCGGGTCGTGTTAGCGTTGCGCGGCTCATGAGTACGCGCATCGGGATCCTGACGGGCGGTGGTGACTGCCCTGGCCTCAACGGTGTCATCCGAGCGGTGACCCTGCACGCCCGCCACACCTATGGCTGGGAAGTCCTCGGGATCCGCAACGGCTTCGAGGGGCTCTACGAGGAGGAGTACATCGACCTCAACGCGGCGGTGGTCAAGGACCTCCTCCCGCGCGGCGGTACGTTCCTCGGCTCGTCGAACCGGGCCAACCCGTTCGCGTATCCCGTCAAGCTCCCCGACGGTCGCGTCGAGATCCATGATGTCTCGACCCGTTGCCTCGCCAACCTCGCCAAGCTGGACCTCCACGGCCTGATCGTCGTCGGTGGTGACGGCACGATGTCGTTCGCACAGAAGTTCATCCACCGCGGCGCGACCCGGATCGTCGGTGTGCCCAAGACGATCGACAACGATCTCGAAGCGACCGACTACACCGTCGGCTTCCAGACCGCGGTCGAGATCGTGACGGAGGCGATCGAGCGGCTCCACACGACCGCCGAGAGTCACGAGCGGATCATGGTCGTCGAGGTCATGGGCCGCTACGCCGGCTGGATCGCGCTGAGCTCGGCGCTCGCCGGCGGTGCGCACGTCTGCCTGATCCCGGAGATCGACTACGACCCCGATCGTGTGCTCGAGGCGTTCCACCGCCGCCACGGCCGCGGCGTCAGCTACTCGATCGTCGTCGTCTCGGAGGGCGCGAAGCCCAAGGGCGGCGGGCTGTCCGTCGTCACCGCGGCGGATCCGACCAAGCAGGAGAAGCTCGGCGGCGCCGGCCAGAGGATCGCGGACATGATCTCCGCCAAGACGGAGTACGAGGTCCGCACCACCGTCCTCGGTCACGTCCAGCGCGGTGGCTCCCCATGCGCGTTCGATCGCGAGCTCGCGACGCGGTTCGGCGTCAAGGCCGTCGAGCTCGTCGCCGAGGGCAAGTTCGGTCACGTCGCCGCGATCGAGGCCGGCCACATGGTCGCCAAGCCGATCGAGAAGGCCGTCAAGAAGCTCAAGCTGGTCGATCCCGCGGGCGAGCTCGTCCGCACGGCCAAGGGCGTCGGCATCGAGCTGGGCGGCTGATGTCCGACCTCGTCGAGCGCCGCGGTACGAGCCCGATCGTCGGTGCGTGGGATCACCCGCTCGTCGATCCCAACCTCGAGGACGCGCAGATCATTCACTCCCTCGACCGGTTCGCGGGCATGCCCGGTATCGGCCGCGCCGAGAGCGCCTACCGCCAGAGGTTCCGGCTCAAGAGCTGGCAGTACATGACGGCGTCGACGAACGATCTGTTCATCGCGTTCGCGGTGGGCACCGCCGGCTTCGCGAGCAACGGCTTTGTCTACGCAGCCGAGCTGCCGAGCGGCGCCGTCCACAAGCGGTTCGCGATCACGCCGCTCATGGTCGGTACCAAGATCTCGCCGTCGAGCGCGACCGGCGCGCACCGGTTCACCACCCGCGGCCTCGCCATCTCGATCGAGAACCTCGACGGGGGGCGCCGCTTCGCCGTCCACATCGACGGCAAGACCGAGGCGGGCGGCTCCCTGGTCGCCGATCTTGCCTTCACCAGCCAACCCGCCGACGAGCACCTCTCGCTCTGCGTCCCGCTCCCCGGCGGTCGCTGGAACTACACGCACAAGTTCGCCTCGTTCGACGTCAGTGGCCGCGCCGTCCTCGACGGGCGCACGATCGAGTTCGCCCCGAAGCGCTCCTACGGAACGATGGACTTCACGAAGATGTACGCGCTCCGTCACGCCGTCTGGAAGTGGATCGCGCTCTGCGGTCGCACCAAGCACGGCAAGGTCATCGGCCTCAACCTCGTCGATCCCACGCCCGACGCGCCAGTCAGCGAGAACGCCGTCTGGATCGACGGTGTCCGCGAGCCGCTGACCGGCGTCCGCATCGAGCAGGAGCAGCCCACCGAGGCCGGCGGCCCGTGGCGCCTCACCGCCGACAATCTCGACATCGACATGCGGGCCGTCGCCCACGTCGAGCAGAAGCTCGATCTGCCACTCGTCAAGCACAAGCTTCGCCACGTCGTGGGCTCCTTCACCGGTCGCCTTCGCACGCAGTCCGGTCACGTCCATGACCTCGAGTCGATCGTCGGGATCGCCGAGGACTACGACACCTGGTGGTGACCGCTACCCCGGAACCCTCTCGGTCGCCTCGAACACGACAATCCCGCCCGTGATCGCCGCGAATGTATCCCGAGCCCCTCGCCCGCGAGCTCGACATCCAGATCGAACGGCGACCGCCACCGCAACCGCCGACTGCGCCGCCTCGGTCACCACGCGCTCGAGATCCTCCGCGAAGTACGCCCCGATCGGCGCCGCCCGCATCGCGGCCCCGTTGCCCCACGACCCCTTGCCGCCAGACGCCTCCAGGGCGGCCGCTCTGCACGGCTCGCCGCCCACGCGCGGCGAGCCTGTCCTCGTCGATCGTTTGCTTCGCGGCCAGCACACCGACGACCGACACGGCCATCGCGGTGTCATCGATCCACAGCCACGGGAACGGATACGGCAGCATTCGCTTCCGAACAGCATCTCGCCAAACGCATCGCCAACGGAGAGACCAATCAGACAGTCGCGCGCCCGCGTGATCGGATCCTCGTTCACGAGGGTTGTCGGTGCACAGCGAGTGCCAGCAGGAGCGCCGCGCGTACGGTTCATTCGTTGCGTGCGCCGAGGGGGCACCTGCGAGGTGACCTCTCGGCAAATCGGTAATTTACACCGTAAGTACCAAAACGCTGAGGGGCACCTGCGACGTGACCTCTCGGCAAATCGGTAGTTCTGTTTCCGCGGAAACACGTGCGGACTACGCGGCGGAATTGCCGCGTGCGGTTCGCGTGTGCGAGCCGCGCGTCAGGCCCAGCACAGAGCGAGCAGACGATCGAGGTGGGCTCGTGCCCCAGCCTCGCCGCCGACGTGGAGAGGATCGAATCGCGGTTGTCGAGAGCCATGATCGTAAGCTCATCGTAGTAGCCGACGGGGCCGGAGGAGTCTCCGGGGGGCGCGTGCGGCAGAGGCTATCTGTGGTGCGTTGTCTGGCGGACGCCGTCGAGCCGAATCGCGTGAAGCTCGGGCGCGCGCATGTCCTGGATGCAGTGTCCTGGAGGCTCATGCAATAAACTTCCGCGATGGCTACATCGACCAGCTCGCCTCATAAGCGCTACTACAATATCTTCTACAAAGGGCTGGGCCTCGCACATTGGGTTTACGACCGCGAGCACTTCGCGGTGTCAGTCGGATTCAATAGAGGCACGTTGCTGTACAGCCGCGGGCGCTGGACCAAAGTGAAGCCTGGCGGGTACCCGGGGACTTTCTTTGGCCGAGAGAATCCTGGGGGACGCGAACTTTGGAGCTTGGATACGTTCGCCATGAACGTGGTGCCGTGGGACAAGTTGCTTGGTCGAACGTCACGCGTTGCGCGCCGATCAGAGCGGATCAGCGGTGAATCCGTTACGGACTTCTGCGTGATCGACCACGTCGCGCTCGCTGTCGATAACGATGGGAGTGTTTTCCGCCGCACGACGCCCGTCACCAACGCCGAAGGCACTTGGCAGCTGGACACCACGTTGAAACCCAGCGAACCGCTGGTAGCCATCGACGGTAGGAGCCTCGATGACATCTGGGTCGCGGGCGAAAAGTCCGTTTGGCACTTCGATGGCGCCGCATGGAAACGTATTCGCTTGCCCAGCCGACCGCGCCCGAACGACATCGTCTGCGGATCGAAGGATGTATATGTTTGCGGGGGCGAGACTCTCGTGCGGATTGGCAGTGGTAATCAAGTCAAGCGCTTTGACTTGGAAGAGTGCGAATTTGAATCGGCAGCGTTCTACAAAGGCGCGCTCTATCTGAACGTAAGGGACGCCGACCAAGAAGAGCAGATCGGCATCTGGACACTGACGCGCGGAGGTCTCAAGCGTGTGAACACGGGTTTTCCTCCAGGGTGGGAACATCAGCCTTGTGGCCAACTTGAAGTGCGCGCAGGCCTTCTATGGTCGTTCGGCAATTTCGGCGTTTACGTCTTCGACGGCAAGCGTTGGGAACTTCTCCCGAATCCGAAGGTCCCCAAGTGAAGATTCCCCTCCTCGCTGTCCGGATCCTCGACGACGATGTGCCCACAATTGAGCCTTGCTGTCTCTGAATAGCGCCCGAGCTGGCAGAGGGCAGGGACGCGACGCAGCCGCCGTTTGATCGGGGCACCGATGCTGCGCGGCGTAGCGCGGAATCAGCCGTTGGCGGCGTGCACGAGCATGGTCTGGCCGTCGCGAACGTAGGCGGAGCCCGGGATGCCCTTGGCGGTGTGCTTGCCGACGGCGGCGAGCTCGGCGAGCGAAGCGTAGCTGCGCGCGCGCGTGAGCGAGATCGCGGCGATCGAGACGGACATGATCGGGAACTTCCGCTGGATGCCGAAGCGGTCCTTGGTCTCGATGAAGCCCTTCGTGCGATCGGTCGGGTCGTAGTAGAGGCGGATCAGCTGATCGAAGCGCTCGCAGATGCCCTTGCAGACGGCGTCGACGTTCGCCGCGGCCGTGACGAAGACGAAGTCGTCACCGGCGATGTGACCGATGAAGTCACCCGTGCCGCCCATCTGCGTGACGACGTGACGGATCACGTCGCCCGTCTGGCGGATGACCGCGTTGGCTTTCGCGTAGCCGTAGTAGTCATTGAAGGCCTTCAAGTTGTCGAGGTCGAGGTAGCAGGCGACCGCGGAGGTGTCGCCAGTGGTGAGGCGGCGCTCGATCTCGGACTGGATCGCGTCGGCGCCGGGGAGCTGGGTGGTCGGCGACGCGCCGAGCTCGCGGGCCTGGCGATCGAGCGCCTTGCCAACGCGCGCGAGCAGCTCGGCGGCGTCGAACGGCTTGACCATGTAGTCCTCGGCGCCGGAGCGGAACGCGCGGACCTTGTCGGCGGTGTCGCCGCGGGCGGAGAGGAACATGATCGGGGCCATGCCGATGGAGGCGTCCGCGCGGATCATCTCGGCGGTTCGATAGCCATCGATGCCCGGCATGAGCACGTCCATCAGGATCATGTCGGGGCGAAAGCGGCGGGCTTCGGCGAGGGCGGCGTTCGCGGAGCCGGCGTCGCGAACCTGGTAGCCGCCGAGCTCGAGGACCTCGCGACAGATCATGCGGATCGAGGGGTCGTCGTCGACGACGAGGACGCGCGGCGCCTCGCGGCGGCCGGACTCCACGAGGCGGAGGCAGGCGTCGCGGAACACGGCGGGCTGGATCGGGAACTCGAGCAGATCGTCGGCGCCCGCGGCGAGGAGGTCCGTGCGGCGGTCCGCGTCGCCGACGACCATGACGGCAGTCTTGTGCGTGTCGGGGTCGTGCTCGAGGATCGCGAGGAGCGGTAGAGCGTCGGCCATCGCGCCGGCGATGACAGCGAGGGCAGGGTGCTCGGCGCGCGCGATCGCGAGCGCGGCGTCGACGTCGTTGGCGACGAGGACGCGATCGGTGAGCGACATGAGCAGGCCCTTGAGGAGGAGGGCGCGGCGCGGATCGTCGTCGACGACGAGGGCACAGGCGTTCTCGCCGAGGCCGCGGCGACGGGACGCTTCGAGGGAGGCCGGGAGCTGGACCGTCTTGTCCTCGCGCGCCGACACGGGGAGCGTGAACACGAACTTGGTGCCGGTCGCGCTCGACTCGACCCAGATCCGACCGCCATGGGCCTCGATGATGGTGCGCGAGATCGCGAGGCCGAGTGCGGTCCCTCCGACGCGGCGCGACGAGGCAGAGAACGGCTCGAACACGCGCTCGCGGTCCTCGGCGGCGATCGGTTCGCCAGAGTTGTGGACCGAGACGCCGACGGCGTCCGCGGAGACGGGCGGGCCGAAGACCTGGACGTCGATCACACCGCCCGTGGGAGCGAACCGGATCGCGTTCGTCAGGAGGTTGCCGAGGACCTGCGAGAGGCGCTCGGGATCGCCGAGGATCGAGATGTCCTCGGCGGAGGCGCCGAGCACGATCGTGAGCTGCTTGCCGGCGGCGGCACCGCGGTAGCGATCGATGACCTCGCGCGCGAGCCGGTCGAGCTGCACGGGTGCGGAAGCGACGGTGATCGAGCCTGCCTGAGCACGCGCGAGATCGAGGAGCTGATCGACGAGCTGGTTCATCCGCGTCGCGGCCTGGCGCGCCATGTCGACGTAGCGGAGCTGGCGATCGGAGAGCGCGCCGGCGTAGCCGGAGAGGACGATGTCCAGAGCGCCCGCGATCGAGGTCAGCGGCGTGCGGAGCTCGTGAGACATCACCTGCGCGAACTCGGAGCGCCGGCGCACCACGTCGGCGGTATCGCCCATGTCGCGGAGGATCACGATCGCCCCGATCGACTCCGCGCCCTCGCGCAGCGGCGTGACGACCGAGTGAAGGACGCGCTCGCCGATCCGGACCTCTTCGCGGATCGGTGCGCCGTCACCGCCGGCCGCGAGATCGAACGGGTAGAAGCCGACCGAGTCCTTGAGGTACGTCGTATCGACGACAGCGTCGGAGGGGATCCCGAGCATCTCGCGCGCAGCGCAATTGATCGAGACCGCGCCGGTGCGCGTATCGGCAACGATCGCGCCGTCGGCCATCACGTCGACGGCCGTCTGCAGCGCACTCAACGCGACCGGCATCTGGTGCGATGATACCCAAAACGGAAGGATCTCGCCTGGGTGAGCCGGAGCTGGGACGAATATGCGTCGATGTGTGACCCAGCCGCACCGGGACAGGGGCGCTCGTGGTGCCTCTCAGCCGTCCTGGCGCCGGAACGTGCGCTCGAGGGCTGCGTAGAACCCGCCCTTCGTGACGAGCTCCTCGTGCTTGCCCTGCTCGATGACCTGGCCCTTGTCCATCACGACGATGAGGTCGGCGTTGCGGATCGTGGACAGGCGGTGGGCGATCACGAGCGTCGTCCGGCCCTTCATCAGCTCGGCGACGCCGCGCTCGATCAGGCCCTCTGCCTCGGGGTCGACGTGGGCCGTGGCTTCATCGAGGATCAGGATCTCCGGATCACGGAGCAGGGCGCGCGCGAAGGCGACGAGCTGGCGTTCACCGGCGGAGAAGTTCCCGCCGCGCTCGGCGACCTTGGTATCGAGCCCGCTGCCGCGGCGCGTGAGCGCACGATCGAGGCCGACCCGGCGGACGGCCTCCTCGATCTGGCCGCGCGCGTAGACCTGGCCCATCGCGATGTTGTCGGCGAGCGTGCCCGCGAACAGGATGACGTCCTGCGAGACCACCGTGATCCGGCGCCGCAGCTCGGCGAGCGGGAGGTCGCGGACGTCGGTGCCATCGAGCTTGATCGAGCCGCGGTCTCGCTCGTAGAGCCGCGTCAGCATCTTGATCACGGTCGACTTACCCGAGCCGGTCGCGCCAACGACCGCGACCGTCGCGCCGCGTGGCACCGTCATGTCGACGCCGCGGAGGACCGGCTCGGCGCCGTAGCTGAACTGCACGTTCGCCAGCTCGATGGCGGCGCCGCTCGTGCGGGCCGTCGTGCTGTCGCGATCGGACTTCGTGGTCGCGCCCGAGGTCCCGCCATCGGGCTCGTCGGTGTCGAGCAGCTGGAAGATCCGCTCGCTTGCGGCCATCGCGCCCTGCATCACGGCATACTTCTGCGACAGGTCGCGGACCGGGATGAAGAACTTGTTGATGTAGTCGATGAACATCACGACCACCCCGATCATCACGATGTTCTCGGCGCGCTTGCCCGACGCGAACCACAGGACGACCGCCACAGCGAGCGAGCCGATCGCCTCGACGATCGCGTACATCGCCGAGTCGGCACGGATCTGACCGAGGTAGGCGTCGCGGTGGCCGGCGTTGATCTCGTTGTACTCGCGCTGTGCGGCGGCCCCGCGCCCGAGGAGCTGGAGGACCTTGATGCCCGACAGGTGCTCCTGCGCGAACGCGTTCATCGCGGCGAGTCGCACGCGGATCTGGCGGAACGAGGCGCGCATCAGGCGGCGGGAGTACTCGACGAGGACGATCAAGAGCGGCAGCGTGAGGATCACGAGCAGCGTGAGCCATGCGTCGATCACGAGCATGACGATCAGGATCGCGAGCATCTTGACGAAGTCCGCGATCAGCGTGATCGCCCCCTGCGCGAACATCTCGTTGAGGCTCTCGATGTCGTTCGTCATGCGCGTCATCAGACGGCCGACGGGGATCCGGTCGAAGAAGGCCGCACGTTGCGACAGGACCTTGTCGAAGATCGCGATGCGGAGCGCGTGCATCGTGCGTTGACCGGCGAGCTGGAGGAACCAGGTCTCGCAGAACCCCGATCCTCCCTGCGCGACGACGAGGCCCATGTACATGGCGGCATCGACGGGGAGCATCCCGATGTCGCCGGTGAGGATGTGCGTCGTCAGGGCGTACTTGAAGACGAGCGGCTGGGCGAGCTCGAGGCCGATCGTGAGCGGCATGAACAGCGCCCACGCGAGGAGCAGCTTCCAGTGCGGCCGAACGAACGGCCACAGTCGCCGGATCAGCTCGATGTCGTAGGCGCGGCCGAGGACGGCCTCCTCGGCGGGGCCCCGGCTTCCGCTCGGCGTGCTGACCGCCGCCATCAGGAGGCATCTTTCTTGATGATGTCGGTGTCGAGCTGGGTGCGATACAGCTCGCTGTACGTGCCGCCCTGCGCGAGCAGCTGTTCGTGCGTGCCGCGCGCGACGATCTTGCCCTCGTCGAGCACGATGATCTGATCGGCGTCCTTGATCGCGGCGACGCGATGGCTGATCAGCACGGCGGTGCGGCCCGACATCACGTCGCGCAGGTTCTTGAGGATCACGCGCTCGGTCTCGGCATCGACCGACGACAGCGAGTCATCGAGGACGAGGAGGCGCGGCGCCGAGGCCAGGGCGCGCGCGAGTGCGACGCGCTGGCGCTGGCCACCGGACAGCGTGATGCCGCGCTCGCCGACGATCGTGGAGAGGCCCTCGGGCATCACGGCGAGATCGCGCGTGAGACCTGCGGCGGTCGCGGCCGCGGTGACGCGGGGCTCACCGGACAGGTCCGCCGCGGCGGCCATGCCGACGACGCGCTCGAGCTCGCGCGCGCGGGCCGCCGGGATCGCGGTGCCGCCTCCGTAGCCCATCGCGACGTTATCGGCGATCGTCGTCGAGAACAGAAACGCTTCCTGCGGTGCGTACCCGATCTGCCCGCGGAGCGAGGACAGCGGCAGCGTCGTGACATCGACGCTGTCCATGAACACGGTCCCGGCAGGGATCTCGAGCAACCGGCACATCGCGTCGACGAGCGTGCTCTTGCCCGCGCCGGTGCGGCCGACGATCGCGGTGATCGTGCCGGGCGCGAGCTCGAGGTTGATGTTCTCGAGCAGCGTGCGATCGCCGATCTTGATGGTCAGATCCTTGATCTCGACGTGCGCGGGCTTCTGGCTCGCGGGGAGGGGCGGGCCGGCACCGTCGGGAATGTCGGCCTTGGTGTCGGAGAGCTGGGTCAGGCGCTGCCACGACACCTTGCCGCGCTGGACGAGCGCGAGCATGAAGCCGAGCGTGAGTGTCGGCCACACGAGGCGCGCGAGGTAGCTCGAGAAGGCGATCAGCTCGCCCTTCGTCATGTCGCCGTGGATGTACGCGCGGCCGCCGAACAGGATCAGGATCCCCATGCCGAGCGCGGCGAGCGTCGAGAGGATCGGCCCGAGCTGGATGCGGACCTTCGCTGCCTCCATGTTCTCCTTGAGCAAGGTCTCGGAGCCAGCCACGAAGCCCTCGCGGCGGACCCCCTCGAGCCCGTAGGTCTTGATCACCTGGATCGCGCCGAGATCTTCCTGCAGTCGCGACGACAGCGCGCCGAGCTTCTCCTGCACGGCTCGCTGCGACTTGAACATCCGCTTGCTCATCGCCTGACCGACGACATAGATCAGGGGGAACGGCACGATCGCCCACAGCGTGACGATCGGGTCGGTGTAGAGCATGACGCCGAGCACCGAGGCGAACGCGAGGATCGCGTTGCCGAGGCTGACCACGCCAAAGCCCCACATCGCGCGGACCGTCTGGACGTCATTGGTCAGCCGCGACATCACGTCGCCCGTCGGGTGGTCCCGGAAGTAGGCGGGGGAGAACGTCATCAGGTGCCCGAACAGGTCCGAGCGGAGGTCGTACTCGGCCGCGCGTGCCGCGTTGAAGATCCAGATCCGTGATGCAATTCGCGTCACCGCCGTCAGGGCCGCGAACACTGCCATCAGCCCGACCAGCTTCAGGATGTGGTCCTGGTCCTCGACCCCGAGCGCGTCGATCGCGCGCCCCATCATCTCCGGCACACCGAGGTAGAACGCGTTGGTCAGCGCGAGCATGACCACGCCCCAGGCAAGCGGCGCTCGGTACGGCTTCAGGTAGCCGAGAGAGGAGCGCATGGCGCCGGGCACGACGGCACCTCTTACCATCGAAAGCCGGTGGCGGGACCGCTCCCGACGCGAGCAGATCTGCTCTCGACCGGCTCCGACAGGATCGCGTAACCGTGCGTCTCAATTGGTTCCTGCCGTTGTGCCGCACCAGGGGGGTCGGTACAGTCCGCGTGCCGGTCCCGACCCTATGGCTGACCTGTCTTCGCTCCTCGCCGTCCTCGAAAACGATCCTGACGATCCACAGGCACGCGACGCGCTGTTCGGCGCCGCGCAAATCGCGCCACCGGATGTTCGGAGCACTAGATTCGCGTCCGCCCGCAAGGTGATCGGTGGACGCGGGCGGCCCGACACCGTCGTGATGCTGCTCAATGTCGAGCTCGCGGTCACGCGCGAGGTCGAGCGCCAGGTCGACCTGTTGCTCGAGAAGGGCATGGTCCTCGACGGCGAGCTGCTCGATGTTCCCGGCGCGCGCGCCGCGTTCAACGACGTGCTCTCCCTCCGCGCGAACGACACGATGGCGAAGGAGGCCATCGAGGAGCTCGACGTCGCCGCGAAGAACTGGAGCAAGTTCGCCGACAAGTACGTCAAGGAAGCGAGCGCGTCGACGGATCGCAGCCTCGCGACCGGTCTGTACGTGTCAGCCGCCGAGGCGTACGTGCGGTTCGCGCCTGAAACCAACGACGCCGAGCAGCACCTGCGCAAGGCGCTCGAGGTCGATCCCAAGAACAGCAAGGCGGCGTTCCACCTCGCGCGCGTCCTGCGCCGCAAGGAGCGCTGGGCCGATCTCGCGAAGCTGCTCGAGTCGCGTGCGGATGTCTCGCCCAACGTCGAGGAGAAGGTCTCTGCGCTGATCGCGCTCGCGGAGCTGTCGCGTGGCGAGCTCAAGACGCCGGAGCGCGCGGACTCCGCGGTCAAGCGCGTGCTCGTCCTCGATCCGTCGCAGCCCCAGGCGCTGCGCGCGGTGACCGACGTGTTGATGTCGACGCAGAACTGGCCCGCGCTGATCCAGACCTACCAGGCCGCGCTCAAGGCGCGCCGCGAGGAGGATCTCGGGATGCTGCTGCAGATCGCGATGGTGCTGTGGAAGCACATCGGCGATCTCGATCAGGCGGAGGAGTACTTCCGCCGCGTGCGCAAGATCGACCCCGCGCATCCAGCGGCCCTCGATTTCTATCGCGCGTACTACCCGACCAAGGGCGAGAACGCGAAGCTGCTCGCGATGCTGCGCCAGGTCGAGAAGGCCGCGCGCCCGCGCACCGAGTCGGGTCCGCAGGCGCGTCCGATCGGGCTCGAGATCGCGGAGCTCGCCGAGGCGCAGAACAATCCCGAGAAGGCGATCGAGGCCTGGAAGCAGCACCTTCGCCAGGAGCCGCACTCCAGCGAAGCGCGGGTCGCGCTCGCGCGCCTCTACCGCAAGACCGAGAAGTGGAACGCGCTGCTCGACCTGATGAAGGAAGAGATCGAGCGGCTCCCCGAGGCTGACATCGCGGGTCGCGTCGAGCGCCTGCACCAGGTCGTCGAGATCTATCGCGACCGGCTCAAGCTCGACGTGATGGTGATCAACACCTACAACTCGATCCTCAAGATCGATCCGGACAACAAGCGCGCGGCCGACGAGCTCGCCGCGAAGTTCCGCGCCCTCGGGCGGTGGAACGATCTGATCGCGGTCCTGACCAAGAAGTCCGAAGCGCCCGACGTCCCCGACGAGGAGCGCGTCGTCATCTTGCGCGAGATCGCGGATCTGTGGTCGGAGCGGTTCGGCAACTTCGCGAACGCGGTGCGGCCGCTCGAGAGGATCCTCGAGCTGTCCGTCGGCGATGCGGACTCGCTCGCCAAGCTCAAGGAGATCTACATCAAGCGGCGCCAGTGGCGCGCCCTGATCGATGTGCTCGGACGCGAGGCCAGCCTGCTCCCCGCGGCGGAGCGGCGGAGCAAGCAGGGCGAGATGTCGCGGCTGGCGGCCGAGCGGCTCGGCGACACGCGGCTCGCGATCGAGATCCTCAATACGATCCTCGCCGAGGGCAAGGCTGCGGGCGACACCCACGATCACCCCGAGACGCTGGCCACACTCGCGGGGCTCTACGAGCGCGAGAAGCGTTACCTCGCGCTCGCCGAGATCCTCGATCGTCAGGTCGCGGCACTTCTGGCGGACTCGCCGCCTCCGGCGCGCATCAAGGAAGCGATCACGCTGCTCGAGAAGCTCGGGCAGGTCTACTCGGACCGCCTCGGCTCGGCGCAGGTTGCCGCGGCCCAGTGGCAGCGCGTGCTCGATCTCGAGCCGAACCACGCCAAGGCGCTGCGCACCCTGCGCGAGCTCTATGCGACGGCCGGTGACTTCACGGGCCTCGAGAAGCTGTACGCACGACTCGGTCAGGAGGAGGAGCTCGTCGACGCTCTGCTCGGCATCGCCGATCGTCTCGACGCGAAGGCAGCGAGGCTGCCGCTCGTCGAGCGTGCGGCGCAGCTCGCGCAGCAGCGGGCAGAGGCGGCCAAGGACGCCGCGGCCGCCCCCGCGCTCGAGAAAGCGCGCCAGGTCTGGGAGCGCGTGCTCGCCGTCGAGCCGACGCACGTCGGAGCGGCGCGCGCCCTGTCCCCGATCTACGCGAAGCAGGAGAAGTGGCCGCGGCTGATCACGATGTACGAGATCGAGCTCGCTGCCGCGCCCGACGTCAACGCGCGGCTCGCGAAGATCGCGCAGATTCGCCAGCTCTGCGAGCAGAAGCTAGCGTCGCGAACCCTCGCCTTCACGTGGACGCTGCGCGCGTTCGATCTCGAGCCGATGAGCTCGCCGCTCTACCTCGACGTGCTGCGCCTCGCGCAGGAGCCCGAGCAGTGGCGCGACGTCGCCGCGACCTTCGACAAGCACCTGTCGGGTGACGACGCGGGGATGATCGACGAGGCGACGCGCCTCAAGCTCCTCCGCGAGCTGGCCAAGATCGCGAGCCGTCGGCTGGTCGATCCGGAGCGTGCCCGCAGCTATCACCGCCAGGTCCTGACGCTCGCGCCGGACGATCACGAGGCGGAGCAGCATCTCGAGGAGCTGTCGATCCAGCTCGCGGACTGGCCGGAGCTGCTCGCGTCGTATCGGCGCCGCGCGGCGCGCGAGAAGGATCCGGAGGAGCGCTCGTCGCTGCTGATCGAGATCGCGTCCTTGCAGGAGGAGCGGCTCGTCGATCTCGACGGCGCAGCGGCGACGTATCGCGAAGCGCTCGAGGTCCTGCCGAATCAGGTCCAGGGGATGCGAGCCCTGGCGCGGATCGAGGAAGCCCGGGGTGACTGGGAGTCGCTCGCGGAGGTGCTGGCGATGGAGCTCGGCACGCTCGGCCCGTCTGCGGCCGAGGCGCAGGCGCGCTTCGATCTGATGATGCGGCTCGGCACGCTGCACGAGCAGACCCTCGAGGATCCGACGAGGGCACTGGGCTACTACCGCGACGCGCTCGGCGTTCTCGGGCCGAGCAACAGCGTCCGTCCGCAGGCGGTCGGCGCGCTCGTCCGCTACCTTCCGATCGATGGCCCCGGCGGCAAGGTCGCGCCTGCGGACCGCGTTCACGCGGCGAGGCTGGTGCTCCCGCACCTCGAAGCGTCGCGGAACATCGGCCTCCAGGCCGTCGCCCTCGAGGTGATCCGCGCCGGCGAAGCGACGACGGCTGCCGAGCGGCTCGATCTCGATCGCGCCTTGATGCGCCTGTATCACTCCGATCTCGGAGATCCTGCGGCGGCGTGGCAGTCCGGTCTCCGGGTCCTTCTCGTCGATCCTTCCGACACCGAGATCCGCAGCTCGCTCGCCGTGCTCGCGGGCCAGCTCGGCCGCGACGGGGAGTGGGCGCAGCAGCTCGCCGGCGCGCTCACCTCACTGCGCGCAGCCAAGGCGTCGCCGGCCCAGATTCGCGAGGTCGCGACCGAGCTCGCGATCGTCGCGCACGATCGCCTCGCCGATCGCACGACCGCGGAGCGCTCGTGGATCACCGTCCTCGAGGTCGAGCCCGATGCGTCCGACGCATTCGACATGCTGTCGCACCTCTATCGCGGCGATCAGCGGTGGGCCGATCTGCGTGCGCTCCTCGAGCGTCGCATCGAGGTCACCGGCGATGAGCCCGTGCGACTCGCGTCTCTGCTCGAGCTGGCGGCCCTCGAGGAGGACATTCTCGGCCAACCCGTGCGCGCGATGGCGGCACACCGCCGCATCCTCGAGATCTATCCCGGACCTGGGAGTGAATCCCAGGCCCTCCATCTCGGGCCCACGTACCTCGCGTCGTACCAGGCGCTCGATCGCCTGTACGCCTCGGGCGAGCAGTGGCAGGACCTCGAGGCACTCCTCGCTGCCCAGCTCGATCACATGCCCGCGAAGGGCGCCGTGTCGGCGGGCGAGCAGGTCGCACTCATCTATCGGCGCGCGGAGCTGTTCGCACATCGCCTCGGCAATCCATCGCGCGCGGTCGATCTGGTCGAGGACGTGGTCGCGCGTCAGCGCGGTCACGAGGATGCGCGCGAGCTCCTCGAAGAGCTCATGCCCAACCCGGACGTCACGCTGCGCGTGGCCCGGATGCTCGAGCCGCTCTACGAGCAGGACAAGCTGTGGAAGGATCTCGTTGCAGTGCTGCGCGCTCAGCGCGCGCTCGCGAGCGGGACCGAGGCCGTCGAGCTGCTGTCCCGGATCGCGACGATCGAGGAGGCCGAGCTGTCCGGCGCCCGGACCGCGTTCGAGGCGTGGGTCGAGGTGCTCGGGCTCGATCCGACTCACGAGCGCGCCCGCGTCGAGCTCGCGCGCCTCGCGCAGCAGCTCCAGCGCTGGCCCGAGGCGACCGCCGCCCTCGAAGCGGCAGCGAACGCCGCACCGGAAGGTGACATCGTCACGCGTGCCGCGCTGCTCGGCGAGCTCGCGGCCTACTACGATCTCCAGCTCGGGGACTCGGCGCGCGCGATCGCCGCCTACCGCCGCTGGCTCGAGGTCGACGGGACCAATCCGACGACGATCCGGCGGTCGACCACGGCCTTGGCGCGGCTCTACAACGACGCGCGCGCATGGCCCGAGCTCCGCGCCGTGACGCGCAAGCAAGCCGAGTGGGCCGAGGATCCGAGCGAGCGCCGTGCGCTGCTCGCCCGGGTCGCTGCTCTCGAGGAAGAGCAGCTCTCGGATCGCACGGCAGCGATCGGGACCTGGCGCGAGCTCTTGTCCGATCAGCCGACGGACGCGGGCGCACTCAACGCGCTCGAGCGGCTCTATCAGCAGAGCGAGAGCTGGCGCGAGCTGATCGACGTTCTGCATCGCAAGCTCGATCACGCCGAGCCGCTCGAGGCCAAGCAGCTGCTCGGGCGCGTCGCCGAGATCCACGAGATCATGCTCGAGGAGCCCGACGAGGCGATCGCCGCGCACCTCGATATTCTCGATCGCGACGCGAACGACGCGAAGGCGCTGCGCGAGCTCGCGCGCCTGTACCGCACCGCGAACCGCCACGCCGATCTGCTCGACGTGCTGGAACGCCAGGCCGCTCTGGATGCCGGCGCGCGCGTCCCGCTCTCGATCGAGATCGCGCAGCTGTTGTCGGGCAGCCTCGGGCGCCCGCTCGACGCGCTCGATCGCTGGAAGTCCGTCCTCGACGAGGAGCCGGACCACCCGCAGGCGATCGCCGCGGTCGAGGCCGCGCTCGATGATCTCGATCTGCGCCAGATGGCCGCGGACATTCTGCGCCCCCTCTACGACGGGACGGGACGCCACGCCCAGCTCGCACAGCTCCTGCGGCGCACGGTCGACTGGGCCGATGATCCAGGAGCAAAGCTCCAGGCGCTGTCCGAGGTCGTGCGGCTGTGCGAGTACCAGCTCGGCGACAAGGCCGGTGCGTTCTCGGCGCTCATCGTCGCGCTGCAGTACGCGGCGACCGAGCCCGAGCTGCCACAGGTCGTCGCCGAGGTCGAGCGTCTCGCTGGCGAGCTCGGTCGCGAGGCGGATCTGATCGATGCGTACCGCGAGGTCGCGCCGAACGTGCTCGACTCCGAGATCCAGCGCCGCCTGTACCTCGACGTCGCCGATCTCGCGCGCGCCGTGCGCCGCGATCTCGTGCTCGCGCGCGAGTACTACCAGAAGGTCCTCGACAGTCAGCCCGACGATGCCCGCGCACTCGCCGCGCTCGAGAGCATCTACCGCGAGACCAACGATCACGAGCGCCTGACCGAGGTGCTCCTGCGCCAGGCGGATGCCGCGAGCGCGGATGTCGAGGATCGCGTCGCCGCTCTCGTCGAGGCTGCGGGTCTCTACATCACGCTCGAGCGGATCGATGACGCGATCGCCACCTGGGAGCAGGTCCTCGCCGTCGCGCCCGAGCGCCGCGATGCCGTCGACGCGCTCGAGCAGCTCTATCGGGCGCAGGGCCGGTGGCCCGATGTCGTCGATCTGTACGAGCGCCGGCTCGGCTTTGCGACCTCGATCGACGAGGCGGTCGGTCTCCGCGTCCAGCTCGGCGAGATCCACGAACGCCACCTCCACGACATCGAGGCAGCGATCGACAACTACTCCGCCGCGCTCAGCGGCGACGCACGCAACCAGCAGGCGCTGGTCGCGGTCGAACGCTTCCTCGTCGATCCGGATCTCCGTGCGATGGCGGCCGAGGTGCTCGAGCCGATCTATGTCGCGCAGAGCCGGTGGGCGGATCTGGTCCGTGTCCACGAGGCGAAGCTCGAGAGTGCGCAGGATCCGCGCGAGCGGCTCCGCATCACGCGCTTCGTCGCGCGGCTGTACGAGGAGCAGCTCGAGGACTTCGAGAACGCGAGCCGGTGGTACGCGAAGCTGTTCCGCGAGGCGCCGAGCGACGCCGCGATCCGCGATCAGCTGCAGCGTCTCGCCGCGATGATCGACAACTGGGTCTTCGTCGCCCAGACGTACCAGACCTACCTCGATACCGAGGAGGGCGAGTCGCTCGATCTGCGCGATGTCGCGATCGCGGCTGCCGCGATCTACGACCGCCGCCTCGGCCAGATCGAAGCGGCGTTCCTCGCGTATCGGCGCGCGCTGTCGATCCAGATCGACGATGCGGTGCCGAACGAGCGCGAGCTGCTGCGGCGTCTCGAGGAGATGCTCGGCCGCACCCAGAAGTGGAACGAGCTGGTCACGATCTACGAGGACGTGATCGCGCGCGGCGACGACGATGTCCGCCGCGAGGCGCTGATCAAGCGCGCCCGTCTGATCGAGGACGGGCTCCAGGATTCCAAGCGTGCGATCGAAAGCTGGCGCGAGGTTGTTCTAGCCACCGAGGGTGGCGGCAGCCCGGTCGTCGAGCACGCATATCGCGAGGCCGTAGGCGAGCTCGAGCGGCTGTACCGCGCCGGCAGCCAGTGGACCGAGCTCGTCGATCTGTTCGAGTCGCGGCTGTCCCGCTCGGGTAACCCGATGGAGACCGCGGAGCTGCGACTGCGGCTCGCCGAGGTCCTCGAGGTCCAGGTCGGCGATCTCGCCGCCTCGCTCGATCAACTCGAGCACGTGATCGCCGAGGGCCGGATGTGGGAGCGCGCCGTCGGCTCCCTCGAGCGCCTCGTGATCCACGAGCAGCACCGCGAGCGGATCGCCGAGCTCCTCGAACCGGTGTACCGCGAGCAGGACTGGTGGCAGAAGCTCGTCGTCATCCTCGACGCCAAGCTCGACTTCATTCGCGACCCGATCGACCAGGTCGCCGTTCTCCACGAGATCGCGAAGATCCACGAGGAGAGGGGCGGGGCCCTCGACCTCGCACTCGAGGCCCTCGCGCGCGCGTGGCGCATCGATGTCGCCGACGACGAGAGCCTGATGAAGCTGCTGTCCCTCGCTGCCAAGCTCGGCGCGTGGGACGACGTCGTGACGACCCTCGAGGAAGGCGCCTCCGCGGCACCGAACCAGGACATGGCGGCGGGCCTGTGGGCGCGCTCGGCAGAGATCCACGAGGCGCAGCGGCGCGATCTCCCGCGCGCATCCCGCGCGTGGCGCAAGGTCGAGGAGGCGCGCCCCGATGACGTCGTCGCACTCGCGGCACTCGACCGGCTGCTCGCCGTCGAGGGGAAGGTCGACGAGCTCGTCAAGGTCGTCCAGCGTCGCGCGGAGCTGTCCGAGGACGGCGCCGTTCGCCTCGTGCTGTTGCACAGGGTCGCGTCGCTCTACGACGAGGTCCTCCGCGATCGCCCCGCGGCGATCACCGCGTACCGCAACGTGCTCGCGGTCGACGACGCCGATCTCTCCGCGCTCGATGCGCTCGAGGGGTTATACCGAGACTCTGGCGACGGTCGCGAGCTCGCGGGCGTGCTCGAGCGCAAGATCGAGCTGACCACCGATCTGTCGGTTCGCCAGGGCTTGCGCTACGCCGCCGCGGTCGTCTACGAGCGGCAGCTCGACGACGTCTACCAGGCGATCAGCCAGCTCACGGCGATCCTCGACGACGATGCGGTCGAGCCCGTCGCACTCGGCGAGCTCGATCGGATCTACGCGAAGCAGAAGATGTGGCCCGAGCTGCTCGACGTCGTCGAGCGGCGAGCGCTGCTCGCGATCAACGCCCAGGATCGAGCGGACCTCGCGTTCCGTGCCGGTCACCTGGTCGAGGTCGAGCTGGTCGATCCGGACTCGGCAATTCCGCGCTACGGCGCTGTCCTCCAGGTGCTGCCGTCCCATGCGGCGGGTCGAGCGGCCCTCGAGGCGCTGATGCAACGGGACGATCATGTCGCCACCGCGTCGTCGATCCTCGAGAGGATCTATCGCGCCGAGCGCGATCCGGTCGGACTCGCTCGCGTCTACGAGCGACGCCTCGTCGCGCCCTCCGATGATCCGAGTGCGCGGCGCGCCGACTGGGCCGCACTCGCCGAGGTCCAGGAGACCTTGGCCGGCAAGCCGGTCGATGCGTTCAAGGTGTGGTCGCGCGCGATCCTGGCCGATCCCGATGACGCCGATCTCCTCGCGCCGATCCTTCGCCTCGCCGAGGGGCATCCGTATCTGTGGGCCGAGCTCGCCGTCACACTCGATCATCTCCTCACGCATTCGCTGCCGCCCGATGTCGAGCAGGCCTACGCGATGCGCCTGGGGCAGATCACCGAGGACAAGCTCAGCGATCTCGAGCGCGCCGCGAGTGCGTTCGAGAAGGCCTCCCACGGGCCCGAGCCGCGCGCTGCACTGGCCGCGCTCGAGCGCGTGCTCGCGCGGTCGAGCCGGTGGCCGGAGCTCGCCGTCGTCCTGCGCCGCCAGGCGGACGCGTCCGAGGACGACGTGCACACGGCCGAGTACCTCTATCGCGAGGGCGATCTCAAGGAGACCACCCTGCACGACACGCGCGGTGCGGTCGCTTCCTACCGCGAGGTGCTCCAGATCGTACCGTCGCATGCTCAGGCGCGCGCCGCGCTCGAGCGGATGCTGCTGGTGTCCCCCGAGCAGCGCGCCGAGATCGTCGAGATCCTCGAGCCCTTGTTCGATCAGGACGGAGATGCCGCTCGCCTGATCGGTGTGCTCGAAGCGCGTCTCGACATCACCCGCGATTCGATCGATCGCGCGAGCTTGCTCGCCCGGATCAGCGAGCTCGCCGAGCAGCGCCTCGGCGACCGCGGTCGCGCGCTCGATGCAGCGCTGCGCTGGCTCGCGATCGACCCGTCGTCGAACCAAGCGCTGTCCGAGACCGACCGCCTCGCGGAGCGTCTCGGTCAGTGGCCCGAGGTCGCCGCACGTGTCCACGCGATCGTTCATGCCGAGGATGCACGCGCGCGCGAGCGCGACGTCCAGGTTGCGTTGCTCACCTTCCTCGGTCGGATCCAGCGCGAGCGGCTCGGCCAGCTCGAGGATGCGGCCGCGTCGTACCGCGCCGCGCTCGAGCTCGAGCCCGAAGCGATCGGCGCCCTCGATGACCTGATCAAGATCCTGCGCCAGCGTGGCGATCAGGGGGCGCTCGCCGACGCGCTCCGCCAGCGCGGCAAGCTCGTCTCCGAGCTCCCCGAGAAGCGAGAGGCGTACGCCGAGGTCGCGGTGCTCGCCGAGCGAGCCGGCGATCGCGAGGGTGCGATCAGCGCGTGGCGCGAGATCGCGGACAACGACGACATGGACCGCCCGGTCCTCGACGAGCTCGCTCGCCTCTATCGCCTGGCCGGGAACAAGAACGAGCTGATCGACGTGCTGACACGCGCGACGCGGCTGGCCTCGTCGCCGGTCGACGAGAAGAACCTCCGCGTCGAGATTGCCCAGCTCGAGACCGACGGCTCGCGCGCGGTCTCCGCGTGGCAGGCAGTGCTCGATCTCGACGCCGACGATCTCGGCGCGCTCGGCTCGCTCGAGGCCGTATACGCCCGCTCCGGTGACTGGATCGCCGTCTCGGACATCCAGACCCGCCGGCTCTCCCTGGCGAAGTCGACGTGGGACAAGGTCGCGATCCATGGCGAGATGGCCCGCACCGCGGAGGACAAGCGCAACTCGATCGACGACGCGATCGCGAGCTGGTACGCCGCGCTCGATGTCGATCAGGCGCATCAGCCTGCGTACGACCAGCTCGATCGCCTGTTGACGGTCGCAGGCCGTTCGCACGATCTCGTGGAGCTGCTCGAGAAGCGCGCCGAGCTGTACGCCGCGCTCGGCGATTCCGCCGGTGAGATCGCCGTGCTCGCGCGCGCCGCCGACGTCTGGGAGGGGCAGCTCGACAACCCGGACGCCGCTGGCGAGATCCTCGAGAAGATCCTCAAGCGCGAGCCCGGGTCCGTCGCTGCTCTCACGAGACTGTCGAAGATCTACGAGCGCTCGGGTGACTGGGACAAGTGCAAGGCCACGCTCGAGCAGGCCCTCAAGCTGTCGCCGACCGGCCGGGACGCGGCGGATCTGTTCTTCCGTCTCGGCGAGGTCGCGCGTGTCGGCGACGGTGACAACGAGACCGCGATCCTGCACTTCCAGCAGGCCCTCAAGCACGACGGTGCGCACGCGGCGGCGATCGCCGAGCTCGAGAAGCTCGCGCGTGAGCGTCGCGACACGGTGCTCCTGGCCGATCTCCTCCAGCGCAGGGTCGCGTCGGTGACCGTCTCCGCCGAGCGTGTCGCGTTGCTCGTCGAGGTCGCGGACCTCGAGCGCAAGGCAGGCCGGGTCGACGCCGCGCTCGTCGCCCTCGCGCGTGCCGCCAACGAGGCGCCGACCGATCCGCGCGTGCTCGCGCCGCTCGCCGACCTGTTCTTTGCGTCGAACCGTCTCGACGAGGCAGCGCCGATCTACGACCAGCTCGCCGAGGACGCCAAGGCAGGACGGCGGATGAAGGATGTCGCACGGTTCCGCCAGCGCCAGGGTGGGATCCTCGAGGCGCGCGGCGATCAGACAGGCGCGCTCGCCGCATACGAGGAGGCGCTGCGCGTCAACCCGACCGACATCACGACGATGACGGGCCTGGGGCGCATCTACCTCGGGCTCGAGGACTGGGAGAAGGCTCGCAAGATCTACCAGTCGCTCGTGCTGCAGAACATCGATGCCGAGTCGGGGGTCACCAAGGGCGAGGTCTACTGGGCCCTCGGCAAGATTCACCTGCAGCTCGGTCAGCCGCCCAAGGCGAAGAGCATGTTCCAGCGCGGCCTCGAGATCGAGCCACAGAATCAGAAGCTCAAGGACGCGCTGCAGGCCCTCGCGTAACGCGATCGTCCGCGTCACGTAGTCCAAGCTGTTCACGACGCGCGAGCCCCGTGCCTCGAAGATGGGCCGAGGGTGAGCTCAGAGCGTGGCTCGGCTCGAGTGCATCGTGATCTTGCCCATCCCTTCGTACTCGACCCGCGCCGCATGCTCCAGGTGGGTTGCGGAGATCGCAACCCCTTCGTCGGCCGCAAGGAACGCGGCCCGCATCGTCGCGTTGCGGATGTGGCCACCGCTCATCTCGAAGCGTTGCGCCAGTCCGGCGAAGTCCACCTCGTGGGCGATCGGAGCCTGGGATGGGATCGTCGCGCGCCATAGACCGGTGCGCTCGGCAGCGTCGGGCAGCTCGAACCGCAGGTGAAGCGAGAGCCGGCGCTGGAACGCAGGATCGATATGCGTGTCGTGGTTCGTCGTCAACAGGCAAATTCCGGTGAACGTCTCGAGCCGCTGCAAGAGGTAGTTGGTCTCGAGGTTCGCGTAGCGATCGTTGCTCGACTTGACGTCCGTTCGCTTGCCAAACAGTGCGTCGGCTTCGTCGAACAGCAGGATGGCGTGGCCCGCTTCCGCGGCATCGAAGAGCTGCGCGAGCTGCTTCTCGGTCTCGCCGATGTACTTGGAGATCACCTTGCCGAGATCGACCTGGTACAGCTCGAGTCCGAGGTCTCGCGCGATCAGCGCGGCCACCATCGTCTTGCCGGTGCCCGGCGGTCCCGAGAACAGCGCCGATACACCGAGCCCTTTGCCGACCTTCGCGCCGAAGCCCCACGTGTCGTAGACCTGGTCCCGTGCGCGAACCCGCGCCAGCAACTCGACGATCGCATTGGTCTGGTCGGCGGCGAGCACGAGATCGCTCCAATCCTGGGTAACCGTGACCCGGGTCGCGAACCGACCGACGCGATCGTCGAGCACGGACCGCATGCCGGAGTGAATGTCCTCGACGCTGAGGTCTCGCTGGGCGGCATTCGTTCGAGCCGCCGCTGCAGCTCGAACGATCAGGGCCGGGGCAAGGGGATGGGCCTTCGCCAGCATGACGGCATCGTCGATCGAGATCGGTTCCAGCCCCGCGTGCCAGAGGCGTGTTCGCTGCTCGAGGGTTGGGTGCTTCATCTCGATCGCGAGGGTCGAACGGGACCAGTCGAGCGTGGGACGTCGCACACCGCAGGTCGCGAAGATCGGACCCTCGATCAGCCGGACGAGCAGGGCGCCAACGGTGGCGAGCCGCTCCGAGGTTTCGTCGACCAGGGCATCGAGGTTCGAAAGCAGGGGCGCACTCGAACCGAGCTTGCACTCGCGCGCGATCGCGCGAACCTGACGGCACAGCGCGCCGCCCTCCTTGGCGAGCCGGCGCGCGTCGACATCGAGGATCGCGAGCCCGTGTTCCTTGGCCGCCGACGCGAGCAGCGTGCGCCGGCCAAGCCCCGGCATTCCCGACAGCAGCACGACCGCGTCTCGCGACCGGACGGCGGCGCGAACCTCTGCGAGCGTTCGCGGATCGATCGCGATCTCGTCGAGCGGGCGATCGGTGCGCGGGGAGACCGCGAGGCTCGCGAGCTCTGGGTCGAGGCCGTTGTCGCCGTGGAGCGCCGCAAGGAGCCGGCGCGACAGCGCCCAGGTCTGGCGACTCTCGTGGACGTCACCGCCGCCGTCGCTGCGCTCGATCAGGCCGAGTGCGCGCAGGATCCCGTCCGCGCCGAGCTCTTGGAGCGCCGCGCGGCTCGGTAGATCGCCATAGATCATCGCGCGGATCGTATCGAGCGACGGATCGAGCGAGCCGTCCCCCGCGCACCGCGCGACGGCGATCCGGACATCACGCTGCATCGCGATCGCGGCGAGCAGCCAGACCACATGGCACTCGGAGGACGACAGGCTCAGGCGCCGCGCGATCGTTGGGGCAGACAGGGTCGGGTGCGCAGCCTCCCGCTGATCGATCTGATGCTGGAGCGCGCCGATCCTCGACAGCTTCTCCTCGGGTGCGGATAACCCGGCGCCCGCGAGCGCGAGGCCGCGGAGCTCCAGCGTGGCGGCGATCAACTCGAGGTGGTCGGCGAGATGCTCGAGATCTTGATCCTGCATGAAGCCGCTATCGTGCGGCGGGCGCTACGGTTGCGGGGGAATCGCGCGCGCACCGGATCTCGGACTCGATGTTCGAGAACGTGAACAAATACATGTCCTTACCGGTAAGGTCTGGCGTCATCCGCTTCCAGAGTGGAGTTCCGTGCGCGTCGACCGTGCAGCCCGTCTCGGACGTCCATTCGCCCAGGTTGCCGTTGCGGACCGCGTAGATCACACCGGCTGCGCTAGTGTGCTCGCACCGCGGCATGGGGCGAGAGCTGGTCGGGCGATCACAGATCCGGGCTTCGTCCAGGGTCTTGCCGGTCGGGAACCGATCTCCATCGACGCCGCGAATCGCGCGCTGCCACTCGCGGTAGGTCGGCAGCCGCGCGCCCCGCCATTTGCAGTAGTTCTCCGCCTTGAACGGAGGGACGACCGCCTTGTCGTCTCCGCACTCGATGTTGCCGAGCGGACGGCAAGCCGCCGCAGCCACGCACGCATTGTAGTCCGCGCACGTCGCCACCTTGCGATCGATCAAGAACGCCGCGACGTGCAGCGGCTCGTCCGGGCGCTTGTCGTTGAAGGAATCGTCGGATGCGAGGCCCGGCTTCGGGCAGGCCGGGCTGCGCCCTCGAAACCGGCCTCCCGGGATCGCGACCAGGTCCTCGACCACGCTCCGCGGCGCGGTCGGATCGTTGACCCAGTCGCGGGCATCCGGGTAGTACGGACGGTACGGCTCCTTGGCAGGCGTGGGCGTTCGATCTCGGCAGCCCAGCGCGAGGCCGAGGCAGAGGAAGAGGGTGGTGTGCATCAGTCGCCCCGCCCGGTCGCGTCGTTGGTCTCGATCGCGGGAAGCTGCCACTGCTGGAGGCTACGCCCGAGCACCTCGTCGAGGAGCATCGTCGCCCGGCGAATCAGCGTTGGCTCGGCCGCCGATCCCTCGGCACGGATCCGGCCTGCTTCATCACGGGTGATCGTCATGTCCTCTGCGTGGCCGGTAACCTTGACGAGGAGCGGAATCGGTACGCCGTGCAGCGGGCGCTTCCACAGCTGGTCGGCGATCTCCTGGGACACGCCGCGAAGCGACGCCGCGCTGACGCGGAGCGCGTGTCCATCGTCGGCGACCGTGATCTGGAGCAAGCCGTTGCGCACCACGAACGGATTGTCGTCGCGGACGTGGCGAAGCTCCGTCACCGCGCGCGGTCGCTCCTCGCCAACGACCTGGACGTCGTCGTGGCCCAGGCTCGCCTGGGCGATTCCGGACACCCACTGGGTCTCCGACGCGAACATCTGGTGCCGAGCCGCGTGGTCGAGCCGGGCTGCTTCCAGCGCCTCGGCGAGCGCGCCGATCGCCAGCGCCCGGTCCGCCAAGGGCAGTTGTTGCAGACTCTTCGCGGTATCGCTCACGATCGTGCGGTTGGCCATGTGGACTTGCGCGAGCAGACCGCGCTGCCGATCCCAGAAGTCGATCCGCGCGTTGGACGACGCTGGCTCGGTGCGGGACTCTGGCGCTGGTGTCGATGGAACCTTCGACGCCGCACGGCCCGGCATCGGGACCGTGTGTTTGGCGGTGCCCTTGAGCCCCTCCTTGATCCCGTCGGCGAGGCCGGTGAACAGCGGGATCTTGGTGGAGTCCAGGGCGTCTGGATGCGCGAGGCTCGCGAGCCGTTGCGCCAGGGTCTTCGCGACGACGCCGGCGATACCCGCGACGCCCATCGAGATCGCGATCTCGGCCAGGGTCGCCCACCACGCGGCCTTCGGCACGCGCGCCGTGAACGACTCGGACTCGGCCTCGGCGGTCGCGACACCATTGCGTTGCGCGTCGGCCAGGCCGCCCGCGCTATCACGCGCTTGTTGGATCAAGGCGTCTACGCTCGCAGCGTTGTGGGTGGTGGCGAGCTCGGAGCGGTCGTGGCTCGGGGCCTCGTGGCCAGTCAGGTCGTTCGGCGCGGGCGCGGCCGGAGCGTGCTGGCGCGGAACGTCGGTCAACGCGCGGGCCCGGCCGGTCACGCTCACTTCGTGATCGGTCACGGCGCCGTCGGACCAGTGGAGTGCGAGGTGGACCATCGCATCGTAGCGCCCGGGGTGGCGTGGCGAGAACTCGACGCGGATCGGTCGCATCGCCCGCGTGTCGAGGACGAGTGGTGCGCCCCCGGGGCCGGTCTCGACCGCGAAGGCGGCATGCTCGATCGCATCGATGAGGTCGGGAGACGCGAGCGGCCCGGCGCCCGCGCTGCGCGAGCTCACGCCGCCGATCGAACCCCGTACGACCGCGGTTCCGACGAACTGATCGGACACCCGCGGAAGTACGAGGTCGAACGATTCCCTGCTTCCTACGACCTGCTCGCCCAGATCGATACGAGCCGGGCCCAGCGGCAGGACACGCGGTAGCCGGATCATCGGCGTTCGGGGCGGTGTCGTTTCGGCCGTGGTGGTTGCGGGCTTGAGGACGGACTCGGGTTCCATGGTCGGCTCCTGTGGTTCGGTTCGCCCGACCCTATCGACCGGGTGGGCGACCGGTTGCGCACGAACCACCGCGATCCGCACGCAACCGATCGCGGGTTCGAACGATAGGCCGCCCATGCCCCCGACCACGCTTCGGCTCGTGCTCGCGAATCCCGCATCATCTTCGTTGGACGCGTCCGCGACGCATGCCGACCACCGAGGTCCACGACGCCTCGCGCTGGTCTCGCCAGCGCCGACCGGGCCTCGCCAGACCGCTGCAGTAGCGCCGGTCTGGGAGCCGGTGCGCGCGATGCCCTCCGCGATCCCCACCACGAGTGAGGTCCTGAACATGACGCGACCGCCCGAGGATCTCGAACCCGCGCTCGAGGCCGCGATCGTCGGCGCGCTGACCCGGCCGCTTGCTCCGGGGGAGAGCCATCAAGCCGGCAACGCGAACCGCGAGCGCGAGGTCAAGGAGCTGTTCGCGAGCCTCGACGTCGTTCAGGCTCATCACCTGGGTCGCCGACTGGATCTCGATCGGCCGACTGACACGCTCGCGCAGGCCGTCCGGCGCATGACCGTCGAGCGTCGCGTGCGGCTGCGCGCCGTTCTTGCGGATGCCCGTCGTCGCCACCACCGCCCGTGATCTCGTGAAGCCGGTCGAGAAACCCACGCCCGGTGTGGCTCGGCGCCACGAGACCCATGATACGACGAGAGGATGATCAGACTCCTGGTGGCATCCTTGACGTTGGCACTCGTCGCCTGTGGCGGTTCGATCGCGGTCGAGGATCTTCCCGACGAGGTGAAGGACGCACGCTGCGACTACCTCGTGAAGTGCGATGGCATCGCCGATCGTGCGACCTGCGATGCGGCGATCTCTGTCGCCGACGCGGAGCTCGCGACGATCCAGGCGGGCATCGACAACGGCACGATCAAGTACGACGAGGACAAAGCTGCCGATTGTATCGATCAGCTCGGTGGTCGGTCGTGTGCGTTCGAGGGCTTCCACGACGAGAACTCGTGCGAGGGCGTGTTCACCGGCACGGTCGCCACGGGTGGAGCATGCGTGATCGACGCGCAGTGCGCGAACCAAGGCGAGTGCGTCCCCTCCGCCGGGAACTGCGACCCCGACACGGCCTGCTGCCCGGGCACGTGCATGGGAGGTGCGAGCGAATCCGCGCTCGGTGGTCCGTGTGACGACGAGATCCATGTCTGCTCGAATGCCGCGTACTGCAAGCCCGGCATGGGGTCGGGCGCGATCGGCACGTGCACGGCGCTGATCGCCGGTGAAGGCTCGGCGTGTGACGACCTCCGCGCCTGCGCGAATCCGCTCTACTGCAACGTCGACTTTCAGGCCGGCACCGGCACGTGCAAGAAGCCCGCGGCGTCCAACGCTGCGTGCGTTCGGGACGATCTGATCGCGTGCGCCGATCGCCGCGACTACTGCAACGCCACCAGCCTGACGTGTGTTCGCCGCGTTGCGGTCGGTGGCGCTTGTACGTCGGGCTCCATGCCGTGCGTGGATTTCGCGACCTGTGTCAACGGTTCGTGCGTCGCCGAGATCGCGGCGGGCGGAGCCTGTGTCGTGGACGGTGACGTGGATTGCACAGGTGACCTCGAGTGTACGGCCGGGACCTGCCAGCCGCCCGTGGAAGGCCCGACCTGCACGCTCTGACGTGGCTACGTTCCCATCGTGATGGTCGGCGCGCAGGTCGTACGTGCTCGGCGCCGATGATGCCGGTGGCTGAGCCGGGCAGGCTGACTACTCGGCGGCCGTCGCGGACTCTGCCTTGGCGGCTTCGGCCTTCAGAGTGCGCTCCTTCGCGGCGACTCCGAACACGCTGCACGTGTTGTTGCGAATCACCCAGGTCGCGTCGTTGAGGCAGAGATTGACGTTGCTGATCTCGCAATCAACGCCGTCCTCGTCGACGACCAGCGCGTCGTAGGTGTCGCACTGCACGCCGAGGAGGAGCTCCTCGTCGGGGAACAGCACATCACCGCGGAGGAGATTGATGCCCCACGTCGAGTTGCCGACGTCGGTCAGGTAGATCTCCTCGATGACGTAGTCCGAGTCGTTCACGACGCGGAGTGACGCGTCTGCGATCGGGCCTCCGTCGTCGATGTCAGCCTGGACAGCACAGCCGGCGATCGTCGCCATCGACGCGCACGCGGCAAGGATAGGAGCAAGGAAGCGATGGGTCAGCATGATGACGCTTTCAAGAGCAATGGTCATGCCCAGCACCAACTCGCATGAGTGGGCCGATACTGTGTTCATGAACCGTGCGCGAGAGCCCGCAGCGCCGAGGCGCGCGCCTGACGAGGCGCGCGTCACGCGCGGATCGAGTCGCAGCGAGAATCTCGGAAGTGTGTGCGTCGGCTACTTGCCGCACTGTGCGGCGGCGCGCTTCGCGGCGATCGCTGATTGCTCGTCGCTGCGTGCGATGAGGTTGAGCTTCGCCTTCGCTGCCGCAGGACATTTCGGGCCGAGCTCGCCGAGCGCGAGCGCGGCGGCGGTCACGATCTCGGGGAATGCGGAGTCGTCGAGCGCGGCGATCAGCGCCTGCGCGGCGCCCGGTGCGTCGAGCATCGCGATCGACGCGGCTGCGCGCTGCGCGAGAGCGAGCGCCTCGGCACTCTCGATCGCGGCGCCGCGCCAGCGCGTGAACTTGCCGACGAGCGCGGCCCCGAGCTTCGCGTCGCCGAGGACGACGGCGAGGCCGACGGCCTGCGTGCGCAGCTCGATCGGCGAGCTGCTGTCGTCCCACGTCTTCGCGAGGAGCGTGTCGATGCCAGCCGCGCGGCACTGGACGAGCGCGGTGAGCGCATCGACGCGAACATCGATGTGCTTGTCCTTCGCGACCGCCGTCGTGAGCGCCGTCGCCGGACCGATCCGCTGGCACCGCGCGCCGAGCGTCGACGCCGCGCGTCGCCGGATCTCGGGCCAGGAGTCCACGGCGAGCGCGTTGATGATCACGCGATCGATCCCGTCTGGACCGTCGGCCGTGTGCCACGGATCGCTGACGTCGGTCTCCGCACCGGCGAGCGCGGACAGCACCGCGAGTCGCACGCCCGGATCCGGATCCTGCGCGAACCCGAGCAGCAGCTTGATCGCGTCGGGACGCGGCGCGTAGCCGATCGAGCGGATCGCGACCTGGCGGAGCGCCGAGGTCTGGGCGCCCGCGGGCAAGCTGCGCAGCAAGGCCTCGAGCGTACGCATCGCCGCCGCATCGCCGAGCGTGGCGATGCCGTCGATGATCCGGTAGCGGCGCTCGTAGTCAGTCGCCGAGGGCAGGGCGGCGACCAGCGCGGCGAGGGCACCGGGGCGCGCTGTCGCGTCGGTCCGTGCATGCCGCGTCAGTGCCCGCCACAGATCGCCCGAGCCGGCGGGGTCGGTGTGCTTGCTCGCAGCGTCGGCGAGCTGGTCCGCCGGGGCGAGGCTCAGCCGGTCGATCACGGCGCGCCGCAGCTCGGGGGTGCCCGTGCCCGCGAGATCGACGAGCAGCGGGAGCTCCTTCGGGGTGACACCGAGCCGGCGCACCGCCGCGATGCGCGCCTCGAGCTCGACGCCGGAGTTGCCGGCGAGATCGTGGAGCTCCTGGACGAGGCCGTTGCGCGCGAGCGCGTCGATCAGATCGAGGAGCCCGGGCCCGGTGACCCAGCCTTCCGTCGCAGCCTTTGCGAGCGTTGCGCCCGCTGCTGGATCCTGGATCTTGACCAGCACGGCGATCAGCCGGCGCCGTGCGAGCGCATCGGTGGTCCTCGCGATCTCGGCGTCGATCGCCGCAGCTCCCTCGGCACCGCGGCGCGCGAGTGCCGCAGCGGCGCGCGTTGCGCCGTCCTTGCCCTCGACGACGATCTTCACGAGCATCGAGTCGGCGCCGCCTGCACGCTCGCCGTCGGCGAAGACCTCGAGCTCGGCGATCGCCGTCGCGCCTTGCAGCGGGCCATACGTGCTCTCGAGCACCACGGTAACGCAGCTCGCGGCTGCCTCAGGCAGGTCGATGACGTAGGCGGTGCCGATCGGATCGTTCGCCGCATCCGGGAGCTCGACACGCCACGCGCCGGTCGCCGTGACGATCGCGATCGTGCGCGGCCGGTTGGCCGCCTTGAGTGCAGCTGCCGACGCTGGATTGCCGGAGACGATCCGCAGCTGCTTGGCGGTCACCCCGGAGAGGCGCGGCTCGAACGTGAAGAACTGACCTTCGCCCGCGCTGCGGCTGATCTCCTCGCGCCACAGGGTGTCGAGCTTGCCGTCGTCCAGCTCCGTGGGGATGCCGAGCCCGCCGGCATCGGCAGCGCCGGGCTGCAGCGACGCGGCCCGTGCGTGAAACAACAGCGGCGCGACGGCGGGCGACGGATCGATCCTGACGGGCAGCGTCGGGACGCCAACGGGCACCTGGCTCGGGAGCTTCGAGACGCGCTTGAACTCCTTCGCGTCGAGCTTCTGTGCGAACAGGTACGTCGGCTTGCCATCGCACCGCCGAACGTCGCCGCGCGTCTGGTAGCGATAGAGGCCGTTCGCCGTCGCATCGAGCTCGATCTGGTAGTCGTCGTCGAGCCCGACGCCGCCGAGCCTGGTGGTCGCGAGGATCGCGAGCACGCCCGTTGCGCCATAGGTGCGGTACTCGAAGACCGTTGCCTCGCGATCCGTGCGAGACCGCGTGACATCCGCGACCAGGATCGCGCGACCGTCGTAGCGCGCGACGCGCAGCGTGGCCTTGGAGGCGGGTCCCATCGGGTGCTTCACCCGGGGTGTTCCCTGCACGATCGTCAACAGCCCGTCTGCGCCGATCTCGATCGTCTCGAGCTTGCCGTCGGCATCGAGGTCTTCGGTCAGCGCGGCGAGAGGAGCGGCGCTCGCGAGCGAGCTGCCGACGAGGATCGTCGCGGTGGCCGCGAGTGCGCGCATCGCGTGGAATCTAGCATCGCCCCGGGTAGCGCACGGCATCGTCGAGCGGGACACCGCGTAGGTGGCCTGATTGCAGGCTGTGCTAGCGTCCGCGCCGTGTTCTCGCCCGCCGACTATTCGTTCGACCTGCCGCCCGAGCTGGTCGCGCAGGAGCCGGCTGTCGAGCGGGATGCCTCGCGCCTCCTGCACCTCCACGCGGACGGCGCGATCAGCGATCACGCGTTCGCGGCGATCGTCGATCTCCTGCCCGCGGATGCGATCCTCGTCGCGAACGACACCCGCGTCATCCCCGCGCGCGTGATCTGCCACAAGGAGACCGGCGGCGGCGTCGAGCTCCTGTTCCTCGAGCCCGAGCCCGCCGTGACGGCCCCCGAGGGGATGTCCGCGTGGCGCTGCCTCGCGCGCGCACGCCGGCCGCTCAAGGTCGGCCAGTCGGTCCGCGTCGACTCGACCGGGATCCTGCTGACCGTCCTCGAGCCGCGAGAGCCCAACGGCTCGCTCGTGTTCTCGGCGCCCGGGGATGGCCTCGCGTTCCTCGAGGAGCACGGGCACATCCCGCTGCCGCACTACATCGCGCGCGAGGACAAGGAAACCGATCGCGAGCGCTACCAGACGATGTTCGCGCGCGTACCCGGTGCGGTCGCGGCGCCCACCGCCGGGCTCCACATGACGCCGGCGATCCGCGATGCGCTGGTCGCGCGCGGCATCACCTTCGCCACCATCACCCTCCACGTTGGCTGGGGCACGTTCGCACCGATCCGCGAGGACGACTTCCGCAAGCACCGGATGCACCGCGAGCGCTACGACATCCCCGCGGAGACCGCGGCGCTCGTCGCGTCGGGGCGGCCCGTGGTCGCGCTCGGCACCACCGCGCTGCGTGCGCTCGAGGCAGCAGCGACCGGACCGAGGACGCTCATCGTCGGGCCCGGCGCGACCGAGTTGTTCGTCTATCCGGGATCCGGACACACGTTCCGCGCGGTCGACCACCTGATCACCAACTTCCATCTCCCCGAGTCGACGCTGCTGATGCTGGTATGCGCGTTCGCCGGCACCGAGGCCGTGCTCGCCGCGTATCGCCACGCCGTCGCGGAGAAGTACCGGTTCTTCAGCTACGGCGACGCGACGCTCGTGCATCGCGTATAACCCCGCGCTCGCATGCTGTTCGAGCTCCCCACACCCGGCTTCTCGTACGAGCTGCTCGCGACGCTCGGTCATGCGCGCGCGGGGATCCTCCACACGCCGCGCGGCGACATCCCGACGCCGGTGTTCATGCCGGTCGGCACACTCGGTACCGTCAAGTCGATGACCGCCGACGAGCTGCGCGCGGAGCCGCTCGACGCGCGGATCATCCTCGGCAACACGTACCACCTGTACCTTCGACCAGGTCTCGAGGTGATGGGCATCGCTGGCGGCCTTCACAAGTTCATGGCGTGGGACCGTCCGATCCTCACGGACTCCGGCGGCTTCCAGGTGTTCTCGCTCGCCGCGATCAACGAGATCGATGACGACGGCGTCACGTTCCGGTCGCACATCGACGGCTCGAAACACCGGTTGACACCGGAGGTCTCGATGCACATCCAGAAGGTGCTCGGATCTGACATCGCGATGTGCTTCGACCAGTGCCCTCCGGGGGACGCCACACAGGACGTCCAGGAGGTCGCTCTGGCACGGACCACGGCGTGGGCAGCACGCTGTCGTCGTGCCGAGCGTGCGGAAGGTCAAGCATTGTTCGGAATCGTCCAGGGCGGCATCGATACGCAGCGTCGGCTCCGCCACATGGCGGAGATCGTGCCGCTCGACTTCGATGGTCACGCGCTCGGCGGGCTCGCGGTGGGCGAGAGCGTGGAGGACACGTATCGCGTCCTCGATGAGGTCGCGCACCAGCTACCGGCCGAGAAGCCGCGCTACCTGATGGGAGTCGGGACCCCCACCGACCTCGAGCGCGGGATCCAGGCCGGCATCGACATGTTCGATTGCGTGATGCCGACCCGCAATGCGCGCAACGGCTACTTGTTCACCTCGCAGGGCAGGGTGAACATCCCGAACGCCCAGTACCGGACGGATCTGGGTCCGATCGACCCGGCGTGCCCGTGCTCGACGTGCCGGACCCACTCGCGCGCCTACCTGCGACATCTTTACATCGCAAAAGAGATCCTCTATTCGCGCCTCGCAACCCTGCACAACCTCACGTTCTACGCGCGCCACGTGCGGGCCCTGAGGGAGCGGATCCTGGCCGAGGGTCTGCGTGCTTGACCCTACATCCCCTGAGTGCTAACCAACCCGAGCTTTTTCCGATAGTTCAGCCCGATTCGAGGAGTGCGCCGATGCAAGCAATGCAGCCGATCATGATGATGCTGGTGATGTTCGGGATCTTCTATTTCATCCTGATCCGTCCCCAGGTTCGGAAGCAGAAGGAGCACCAGGCTCTTCTCGGCAAGCTCGGCAAGGGTGACGAGGTCATCACGCGCGGCGGCTTGATCGGCAAGATCACCGGGATCTCTGACGACGGTGTGCTCGTGCTCGAGCTCCAGGAGAAGGTTCGTGTTCGCGTTCCCCGTGCCTACGTCGAGGGCAAGTGGGACGGCAAGGTTCCCGAGGGCGCTGCGAAGCGCGCTGCTTGATTCTGATTTGATCTGATCTCGTTCGAGGTGGCTCATGGAACGTAGTCTCAAGTGGCGCACGCTGGCTCTGATCGGGAGCATCGTGCTGTGCATCTGCACACTCGCGCCCAGCTTCATCCCCGAGAAGCTGCCCTCCTGGTTCTTCTGGGAGAAGAAGATCAACCTGGGGCTCGATCTCCAGGGCGGCCTTCACATCGTCTACTCGATCGATCTCGATCGCGCGGTCGATGACAAGGCGACCGAGATCAAGCGCGACCTCGACGCGCGGTTCGCCGACGAGAAGATCAAGGCCGTCGTCAAGACGCTCGAGTCGCCCGTCGGCGGCGTGACCGTCGTGATCGAGGACGCCAGCAAGCTGGCGCAGGTCAAGGCCGCGGTCACGAGCGACTACGGCAAGGACATCACCGATCGCGCGTGCGCGCCGACCGATGGCCCGAACGCGGTCTGCTTCCGCGTGTCGTCGGCGTTCGCCGACAGCATCAAGAAGGCGGCGCTCGCCAACGCGGTCACCACGATCCGCGAGCGCATCGACGAGAAGGGCATCGCCGAGCCCACCGTGGTCGAGAAGGGCGACGAGATTCTCGTCGAGCTCCCCGGCCTCAACAAGGACACCATCGAGGAGACGCGCGGCATCATCGCCCGCACCGCCAAGCTCGAGTTCAAGGTCGTCGATGACGGCTCCGAGTACATGCGCAAGCTGTTCGCCAAGGTCGGCAGCGAGGGCAAGGAAGGCAATCCAACCGACCTCGGCGCGATCAAGGAAGAGATTCGCGCCGAGATCGATCAATGGCGCCCCGAGGACGGCGGCGGCATGCACACCGACTACTACCTGACGGCGTACGACCGGAAGGAACTGGTCTCCGTCGAGTTTGCAAAGCAGATCGATTGCCCGCAGCGCAACGACCGCAAGCTCATCAAGGACGGCAAGGTCGAGTGCAACGTCGCCGGCAAGTTCGTCGTCGACCGGTACATCGCGGAGCTCGTCAAGGCGGACCCGTCGTTCAAGGTCCCCGACGATCGCCAGCTCGGCTACGAGCTCAACGAGGCGGCCCCGGCAGCCAAGGACAAGCGCTCCTACTGGCGCTCGTACTACCTCGAGAAGGCAGTTCGGCTCACCGGCAGCGCGATCTCCGACGCACAGGGCAGCTACGACCCCAATACGAATCGCCCGATCGTGCTCCTCGACTTCAATCGTTATGGTAGCCGCGTGTTCGGCGACCTCACGGCAGAGATCGTCGGCAAGAAGCTCGCGACCATCCTCGATGACAAGGTCAAGAGCGCGCCGATCATCAACGGTGCGATCCGCGGCGGTCGTGCCTCGATCACCATGGGCGGCAGCGACCCGTCCCGCCAGGAGATCGAGCGCAACGAGCTCGTGAACGTGCTCAAGACCGGCTCGCTGCCGGCGCCGCTCAAGGAAGAGTCGGCGTCGGAGATCGGACCGACGCTTGGCATGGACGCGATCGAGAAGACCCGGCTGTCGTTCGGCCTCGGCGTCCTCCTCGTGTTCGCCATCATGCTCGGCATCTACAAGTGGTCGGGCCTGATCGCCGTGTTCTGCGTCATCTACCACGTGGTGCTCACCATCGCGGTGATGGCGGCGTTCGGCGCCACGCTGACGCTGCCCGGCATCGCGGCTGTTGTCCTCTCGGTCGGTATGACCGTCGACGGCAACATCCTGATCTACGAACGCATACATGACGAGCTGTTACTCGGGAAGAGTGTGCGAGGCGCGATCGATGTCGGCTTCTCCCGCGCCTTCTCCGCGATCCTCGATGGTCAGTTGACCACCGCCGCCGCTGGCTGGGTGCTGCTGCAGTACGGCTCGGGCCCGATCAAGGGCTTCGCAGTCATGCTGCTCGTCGGCGTCGGCACCACCCTCCTCGTCAACACGTGGGTCACCCGCATCTTCTTCGACTGGACGATCTCCAGGAAGAAGGGCACCGCGTCCACTCTCTCGATCTGAGCAACCCCATGAGCGATCAACACAAGTTTCGCTATCTGTTGCCGCCGGGGAACAACTTCGCGTTCGTCTCGAAGTTCAAGGCCTGGGCGATCTTCGCCGTCTTCACGATGATCGCGTCAGTCGGCATGCTCTTCGTGAACAAGGAAGTTCGCGGCGAGTACCTGAACTGGACGATCGACTTCAAGGGTGGCACCGAGATCATCCTGTCGTTTCAGGACAAGGCGACCGCCAAGTACACCAAGGCGGACCTCGGCAAGGTCCGCGAGCAGCTCGAGGCCGCCGACAAGCAGGTCGAGGTCAGCGAGATCTCGTGGACGGCGCAGGACGCGGCCGGCGAGGACGTGACCGTCAACGGCGTGATCGTGCGGACCACACGGTTCTCCGCGCTCGACCCGGTGACCGCGAAGGCCATCGAGGCCGAGCTCCGCGAGGCGTTCAAGGATCGCGAGCCGCACAAGGTCGCGTGGTCTGGCGATCGGCTCAACATCCGCACGCAGAAGGCCGTCGGCCTTGCCGACGTGACCGCCGCGCTCAAGAAGCACAGCCTCGAGGTCAAGCCGTGGTCCGAGACGGAGTCCAAGCTCTACACGCGCGCCGACGAGGGCACCGGCGAGTTCAACCAGTGGTTCTCGATCAGCGGGCTCGCCAACCAGTACGAGCTGGCCCTCGAGACAGCGCAGCCGACGATGGACGTCACGGTCGTCCAGAGCTACGGCGTCGGCGCCAAGGCCGGTGACAAGCTCCGAGACGACGCGATCAAGTCGCTGGTCTACGCGATCTTCCTGATCATGCTGTACCTCGCGTTCCGGTTCGACGTCCGGTTCGCGCCGGGTGCCGCCGTCGCCACCATCCACGACGCGATCCTCGTGATCGGCGTGTTCGCGGTGACCTGGACCGAGGTCTCGCTGACGTCGGTCGCCGGTCTCCTCACGGTGATGGGCTTCTCCGTCAACGACACCGTGATCGTGTTCGATCGCATCCGCGAGAACATGGCCAAGCTCAAGGACAAGAAGCTCGAGAAGATCGTCGACATCTCACTCAACGAGATGCTCGTGCGCTCGATCCTCACGTCCGCGACGGTGTTCTCGACCACGCTGGTCATGAACATCTTCGGCGAGGGTCTCGTGAAGAACTTCGCGTTCACGATGAACGTCGGTGTCATCGTCGGCGTGTACTCGTCGCTGTTCCTCGCGACGCCCGTGTTCCTCGTCGTTGCGAAGAAGTGGTACTCGGGCACCGGACCGGCAAAGCGTCGCGTCCTGCCGTCGTCGTCGCCGCAGCCGTCCGCCGAGACCTCGACCGACGAGGAATAGCGGTCGCGAACCAAGTGATGCGATCCCCGGGGATCGCGTCGCGAGGGTGCTCGGGTGTCATACCCGGGAACTAGCGTGCGCCTGTGCAACTGCAGCTTCGCCCGGTCGACGAGCAGATGGTCGCTCGTCTCGCGGCATCCCTGCGGGTGCGGCCCGCGACCGCGCGCTGCCTCGTCGCTCGCGGTGTCCATGACCCGCGCGACGCGCAGGGCTTCGTCGATCCTCGCCTCGCGGCTCTCCGTCCGCCCGCCGGACTCGCGGGCCTCCCGTTGGCCGTCGGCCGGATCGCCGACGCCGTGCAGCGCAACCAGCGGATCGGCGTGTTCGGCGACTACGATGTCGACGGCGTTACCACCGCCGCGCTCCTGACGTCCTTTCTCCGCGCCGCCGGCGCCACGGTCGAGGTCGCGGTCGCCAGGCGCGACGCGGGCTACGGCTTCACGCCGGGCGCCGCTGCCGACTTCTGCGAGCGCGGCTGCGAGCTGATCATCACCGGGGACTGCGGCACCAGCGACCTCGAGGCGATCGCACTGGCGAAGAGCCGCAACGTCGAGGTCATCGTCATCGATCACCACACGGTTCCCTCCGCCGACGCCCCGCACCCGTCGCTCTCGCTCGTCAATCCGTACCGCACCGACTCCACGTTCCCGTTCCGCGGGATGGCCTCGGTCGGCCTCGGCTTCTACGTCGCGGCCGCCGTGCGTACCGAGCTCCGCGACCGTGGTCACTTCCGCACCTGCGCCGAGCCCGACGTCCGCGACCTCCTCGATCTCGTCGCGCTCGGCACGATCGCCGACCTCGTCCCGCTGACCGCCGAGAACCGGATCCTCACCGCGCTCGGCCTCCGCCGCCTGCAGTCGCGCGTGCGCCCCGGTGTCGCCGCGCTCCTCGCCGCCGCGGGCGTCGACAGCGATCGCGAGGTCGATGCCCGCACGGTCGCGTGGAAGCTCGCGCCGCGGATCAATGCACCAGGCCGCCTCGGCGCTGCCGAGCCGTCGCTCGCGCTGCTCCTCGCAGGCGCCGACACCGCGGCCGAGTGCGCGCAGGCCCTCGAGGCCGCGAACGCCGAGCGCCGCACGATCCAGGATCGTGTGATGACCGAGGCCCTCGAGCAGCTCGGTGATCGCGACCCAGGTCCCGCCGTCGTGATCGCGGGTGTCGGCTGGCCGGCCGGCGTCGTCGGCATCGTCGCCGCCAAGCTCGTCGACAAGTATGGCGTGCCCGCCTTCGTGGTCGGCATCGATCCGGTGACCGGCCTCGGCCGCGGCTCGGCGCGCTCCGCGGGTGGCATCGATCTCTACCGCGCGCTCTCGGTGGCCAATCAGTCGCCGGGCACGCTCGATCGGTTCGGTGGCCACGCCGCCGCGGCCGGGTTCACCGTGCAGCAGTCGTCGTTCGCGGCACTCGCCGAGGCCCTGGGGAGCGCCTGCGGCAAGCTCGCCGAGGGCTCGGGCCCGGTGTCGTCCATGCGCGAGGTCGATGCCGAGGTCCGCCTCGGCGAGGTCGACGAACGCCTCGCCGCGGAGCTCGCGGGCCTCGGGCCGTTCGGCCAGCAGAACGCGGCACCGGTGCTGCTGACCCGCAATGCGCGCGTCACGGCGGTGCGCCGCGTCGGCGACACGACGCACGGCCCTGGTCACCTCAAGCTCACGATCGAGGACGACCAGAGCACGACGCGCAGCGCGATCGGCTTTGGCCTCGGTGATCGCCAGGTCTCGGTCGGCTGCCGCGTCGACCTGACGTTTCTGCCCAAGGTCTCGACGTGGCAGGGGCGGCGGAACGCCGAGCTCGAGCTGTCGGACCTCGCCGTGCTCGATTCGTAGGTCAGCTCTCGCCACGAGCAACGACGGCCGTGTGCCGGTGTCTGCGATTCGTGACGCTCACCTCGACGGCTGACCGCGGTCGCGCTATCACCCCGGCCAAGGTTGTGAGCGCACCTCCCGACGATGACGAGCCGGTCCCGCGGATCCCGCGCGGCCGCGGCATGAAGCTCGATGGCGCGATGATCGCGCGGATCGGGATGACGCTCGCACTGTTGATCATGATCATCGTGACGGCCAAGCCGTGCGCGAATGCGACCTCGAAGTTCGTGACCGGGTTCGGCGAGGAGGGCTCTGCTGCGCCTCCCGAGATGCCGAAGCCGGGCAACGTCGATGTACCCTCGGAGATCGGAAGCGCGGGCGACTACGAGTCGATGAGCGGGACCGACGCCGACCGCAAGGCGGCGTTCGAGCGCGCCAAGGCGAAGGCGGCAGCGCGCGACGCTGCCAGGGCAGGGAGCGCGGCCGGCTCGGGCAGCGCTGGATCTGCGAGCGCCGGCTCGGGTAGCGCTGGCTCGGGTAGCGTCGGCTCGTCGATGCCTTGAGCTAGATCGAACCGATGCGAGTACGTCAGCTGGTCGGGGCGATGGGATGTGCAACCCGCTGATCGAGAACTACGCGAGAGCTCGGGCGACTGCCCGCCGTTGTAGTCGCCTATTTCCAGAGGACGGCGTGGCGCAGCGACGGTAGCTGCGTGCGGCGCTTGTCGACGGTCGCACTGTCGAGCGTCGCGACGACCACGCCATCGCCCTCGGCGCGCTCCGCGACGATCGTGCCCCACGGGTCGCTGATCAGCGTGTGGCCGTAGCTCTCGCGCTTCTCGTTGTGTCGGCCCCACTGCGCGGCCGCGACGACCCAGCACTGATCCTCGACCGCACGTGCACGGAGCAGGAGGTGCCAGTGCGCCGCGCCGGTGTGTGCGGTGAAGGCGGCGGGGACGAGCAGGACCTCTGCGCCGTGCTGCTTGACGAGGGCGCGATACAGCTCGGGGAACCGAACGTCGTAGCAGATCGAGAGGCCGACCTTGACGCCCGCGATCTCGACGACCACGAGCTGATCGCCTGCCGCGGTCGCATCGGACTCGCGCATGCAGGCGCCGCCCGGGATATCGACGTCAAACAGGTGAATCTTGCGGTAGCGCGCCGCGACGGTCCCCGCGGGATCGATCACGACCGCGGTGTTGTAGGTGCGCTTCGGATCGTCATCGATCCGCTCGGGCGTACCGCCGCCGACGATCCACACGCCATGCTGGGTCGCGAGCTCGCGGAGCGTGCTCATGATCGGGCCCGCGCCGTCGGTGGTCTCCGAGATCGTCAGCTTGTCGCCCTCCCCGCGGCCGAGGAACGAGAAGCACTCGGGCAGGACCACGAGCTGCGCTCCGTCGGCGGCTGCCTGGGCCGTCAAAGCCCGGCAGATCGCGAGGTTGGCCGCGAGATCCTCGGTAGAGCGCATCTGGACGGCCGCGACCCGGAGCTCCCACGACATGGCTTCCTCGTAGCACACATCCCTGTTGCGCTCCGCCTGGGCCGGTGGTACCCATCCGCCAGCTTTATCGCTTCGCGGTGGGGTGGCCATTCGGCCACCATTTTTTTTGTCCCGGTTCGCCCTGAAACGATCCAAACCCGACCAGCATGTCCCGTAACCCCCAGCAAACGCGTTTGATCTCGATCGTCGAGCCGGTGTGCCAGGCATCCGGATACGACCTCGTGGACCTGCGGTTTTTGCTCGATCAGGGTGGCTGGGTCCTGCGCGTCGCGATCGATCGTCCCCTCGACGAGAACACCGATCCGACGCAGGTCGCCGAGGATCGCGTCGACCTCTCGGCATGCGCGGAGCTCTCGCGCGAGCTGTCGGCCGTGCTCGACGTCGAGGACCCGATCCCGCAGGCGTACAGCCTCGAGGTCAGCTCGCCGGGCATCGATCGCGCGCTGCGCACCCCGCATCACTACCGCCACTTCACGGGCAGTGACGCCAAGATCCAGATGGCCATCCCGGTGGCGACGCCGACCGGTGAGCGCAAGAACTTCCGCGGGATCCTCAAGGGGATCTCCGACGACCACAAGATCGCGATCGAGGTCGATGGCCAGGTGTTTCACCTGCCGATCGACGACATCGACACCGCACGCCTCGTCCCGGACTGGGATGCCGTCATGAAGGGCAAGAGCGGCGTCGGTCCTCGCGAGAACAAGCCGATCAAGCCCGGTCATCGACCGAGCCAGAAGAGCACGAACAAGAGCTCGCCGAAGAGCGGAATGAAGGAGCAGGAATAGTCATGGAAGCCAAACTCGACATGGTTCTCGAGCAGGTCGGCCGGGACAAGAACATCGACAAGTCCGTGCTGATCAACGCGCTCGAGCAGGCGATCCTGACGGCCGCGAAGCGCACGTTCGGCATGAACCGCGAGATGGAGGCGAAGTTCAACGCCGAGACCGGTTCCGTCGATCTGTTCCTGATCGTCAACGTCGTCGAAGAGGACGACGCGATCGAGGGCCGCGAGATCACGGTCGAGCAGGCCAAGACGGCCGGCCTCGAGGCCGAGCTCGGCGACGAGCTGCTCTTCCAGGTGTTCTATCGCGCCGAGGACGGCGATCGCGCTGCCGAGCAGGACGAGAAGTTCGGCAACCTGATCGACCTCAAGAACGCGAGCAAGAAGTTCGGCCGCATCGCCGCGCAGACCGCCAAGCAGGTCATCTACCAGCGCGTTCGCGAGGCCGAGCGCGACAACGTCTACAACGAGTTCAAGGACCGCAAGGGAGAGATCATCTCCGGCGTCGTCCGTCGCTTCGAGCGCGGCGCGCTCGTCGTCGATATCGGCAAGGCCGAGGCCGTCCTGCCGATGCGCGAGCAGGTTCCCCGCGAGAGCTACCGCGTCGGCGACACGATCAAGGCGTACTGCCTCGACATCGATCGCAACGCGCGCGGCCCGCAGGTCATCCTGTCCCGCACGCACAAGGGCTTGCTCGAGAAGCTGTTCGAGCAGGAGGTCCCCGAGATCTACGAGAAGATCGTCCGCATCGAGAGCTCGGCTCGCGAGCCTGGCGCTCGCGCCAAGATCGCCGTCTCCTCGCGCGACCGCGACGTCGACCCAGTCGGCGCGTGCGTCGGCATGAAGGGCTCGCGCGTCCAGGCCGTCGTTCAGGAGCTCCGCGGCGAGAAGATCGATATCGTGCCGTACGACGACGATCCGGCCCGGTTCGTGTGCAACGCCATCGCGCCGGCCGAAGTCTCGCGCGTCATCATCGACGCCGAGGGCCACCGCATGGAGCTCATCGTCGCCGACGACCGGCTGTCGCTCGCCATCGGCCGCAAGGGCCAGAACGTCCGGCTGGCCTCGCAGCTGACCGGCTGGCGCATCG
>JANOPP010000734.1:0-12150 GCA_031421915.1 Myxococcales bacterium
ATTGACCGGCGTGGCCGCTGTCTCGACGGCGACGGCAGGCTACCTGCTGCTCGACGCGAGCGATCTCGACGACCAAGCCAACGCCGAGGACCGCCAGGACGTCCGCAACCAGCTACGCGACAAGGCGAGCACCCGGCGCACGATCGGTGCTGTGGTTGGCGTCGCCGGTGTCGGCCTGCTCGCGACGGGGATCATCAAGCTGGTCCTGCATTCGTCGCCCTCCCCCGAACGCGTGGCGCGCTCGTGGTCCGTCGGCTTCTCGCGGGACGGCGTACAGGTGTTCGGGAGCTTCTGACGAGATGATCGGCACCACGATCGGCAAGCTCACAGATATCCGCCAGATCGGCGAGGGCGGGATGGGCGCCGTGTATCTCGCAGAGCACCGCGTGCTGAAGACGCTGCACGTCGTCAAGGTGCTGCTTCCGCAGTGGACGCAGAACGCGATGATCGTGCAGCGGTTCGTCAACGAGGCGCGAGCCGCAGCTGCCATCCGTCACCGCAACATCATCGGCGTCCAGGACTGCGATCAGCTGCCCGACGGCCAGTGGTACATCACGATGGAGTACCTCGATGGCGGAACGCTCGCGCGTTACGCGGCGTCGCAGGGTGGCCCGCTGTCACAGCCGCTGATCCTCCACCTCGTGGCGCAGATCGCGAACGGCCTCTCGGCTGCACATGCGAGAGAGATCGTCCATCGCGACCTCAAGCCTGAAAACGTCTATCTCACGACGAAGGACGGCAATCCGCATCACGTGACCATCCTCGATTTCGGCATCGCCAAGCTCGGCGAGGCGACCGATGGTCCGGCGACGCGCACCGGCCAGATGGCCGGCACCCCCGCGTACATGGCGCCCGAGCAGATGCGCGATCTCAAGTCCGTCGATCCACGCACGGACATCTACGCGCTCGGTGTCATCACCTACCAGCTCGCGACGGGCGGCTGGCTGCCGTATCAGGAGGGCGGTACGCCGAGCACGTACTACGAGCTGTCCTCGGCAGAGCTTTACCATCGACAGCTGACCCGGCCCCCGGTCGATCCGCGGCAACGCTTCGCCGGAATCAGCGAGTCGTGGGCGAACACCATCCTCGCGGCACTCCACCCCGATCCCGAGCGCCGCCCGCAGGCGGCGCGCCAGCTGGCGATCTTGCTCGCAGAGGCCACACCGGGCGATCACTTCTGGCCGAACGGCATCGAGATCATCAAGAACTGCGCACGCGAGCTCCTCGACATCGGCAACATGCAGGAGACGGTGCGAGCACCCAAGCCCGCTACGTCACCGAGCTCGTCCGCGTCGTCTCGGTATCAGATCGGTGATCGACTCGGTGCCGGCGGCATGGCCGAAGTGTTTCGCGGCACGATGACGGGCGCCGAAGGGTTCGCGCGCGATGTCGCCATCAAGCGTGTACTGCCCGGCTTCTCGACGATGCCCCAGTTCGCGACGATGTTCGTGGAGGAAGCACGAATCGCGTCGCAGCTTGGACACCCCAACATCGTCCAGGTCCTCGACTTCGATCGCGATCCAGAGGGTCGGCTGTTTCTGGTGATGGAATTCGTCGAAGGCCGGGACCTCGACGCGCTTGGAGACACCGGCATGTTGCCGTCCTCGATGATCAACTTCGTGATCACAGAAGTGCTACGTGGTCTCGGCTACGCGCACAACCTGCCTGCGCCCAAGCACGGCATGCGTGGAGTCGTGCATCGGGACGTATCACCACACAACGTGCTGCTCTCCTGGGAAGGCGCCGTCAAGGTCTCTGACTTCGGCATCGCAAAAGCCCGTGAGGCCAGCGCGGCCACGGCGTCGACGATGATCAAAGGCAAAGCCGCCTATATGTCGCCGGAGCAAGCGAATGGAGAGGAGTTGGATGGCCGAAGCGACCTCTTCGCAGTGGGCGTCATCCTCTGGCAGCTGCTGGCGGGCCGGCCGCTATTTGTCGGTACGACACAAGAAGCGATCGCGCAGGTCTTCTTCCGGCCGATTCCGCGCCCGAGCACGTTGCGGCCCGGCGTGTCGCCCGATCTCGAGGCCGTCGCCATGCGTCTGCTCGACCGCGACCGCAACGCGCGATATGCAACCGCCGAGCAGGCGATCGGAGATCTCGCGAGATGTCGCGATGCGCCGCGCGATGGGAGAGGTGAACTGGTTCGGTTGCTCGCAGAGCGATTCGCAAGCGCGATCACGGAGAGAGCATCAGGGCGAATCGAAGGAGGGGCGCAAGTCGGCAAGACGAGTTCTCGGTCCAAAGTGACGGCGCCTGCTCGCCCGCAGCAGTCCGATGCGCCAGCTGCTTCGTGGGGCCCCCCTCCGACGACCCTCGGTTACGGAGCATCGCAGGCAATCGCGCTCGCGCCGCAGCGATCGCGCATGCCTTACGTGCTCGCGGGCGTCGCGGTCATCGCGGTGGTCGGTGTGATTCTGGCGTTGAAGTCCTCGTCGAATTCACCCGGCTCGCAAGCCGCATCACCGCAGGTGGGGTCGTCGATTGCACCCGCGATCGACGCTCCATCCAAGTTGGAGGTAAGGATCGAGACCGTACCTTCCGGCGCGCAGGTCCAGGTCGATGGTCAGCCTCGCGGCGCCTCGCCCATCACTCTCTCACTCGCGCCCGGCACGCGGTTCGAGGTGATCGCATCGCGTGATGGATTCGTCGAAGCGTCGACCAGCGGTGTCGCCGAACGCGGTGGTCAGCTCGTATCGCTGACATTGACGCCCACACCCTCTGCGATCGATGCCGGCGTGCAAGTCGCGAAGCCGACGGGTTCGAAGCGATCCACGGGCACGACCAGCACGAAGACCAAGCCTAGCGGGGCCCGTTCGAATTCGGGCAGCAACGCACGCACGCCCGGATTCGACCCGAATGAAGTCGGCGGCGATTGATCGCGTGCGGACAGTGGAAGATCACAGCCCGCACCAACGGATCGACGTGATGTAACCAGCGCCACGCCCTGGGGGCTTCGACTTGGATCCGGGGAACCTTTCAGCGACGATCCTTAGCCTCGCGCACCCTGGGAACCGTTGCCCCTTGGACTCGGGCCCACTTTCAGCGAAGATCACTGCAGCTTGGGGGCAGCATGAACAGCGCGAAGTTCCTGGTGTTGGCGGCAATCCTTCCGTTCGTGACTGCCTGCCCGGGCCACAATAATGTCCAGTGCCGAGACAATACGAGCTGCGATCTCACGTTCGGTGGCAGCTGTCTCGTCGCCGCGACCGGCAATCGATGGTGCGCTTATCCCGATCCGGCCTGTCCAAGCGGATCCCGGTATTCGGATCAGGACGTTGGTGACGGACTCGGTGGTGAGTGTGTGCCCCTCGGAGGCGGCGACGACGCGGGCGTCGACGCTCCGCCAGATGCACTGCCCGACAGCGGCGTCATTTCGGGCCAGTACGCCGATCTCGTCATCGGCCAGAATGACTTCACATCGAACACTGCGAACAGCGGAGGGCAGAGCGCGAGCTCGCTCAGCGGGCCGATCTCGGTTGCTACGGACGGTACCCGCCTGTGGGTCGGCGAGGGGCAGAACGCACGAGTGCTCCAGTTCAACTCGCTTCCGGTCGTTAGTCGTCCAATCGCCAACGTCGTGATCGGGCAGGCAGCCGCGAACACGTCGACGAACACCACGACTCAAACGACGACCCGGCTCGGTGATGTCACGGTGTTCTCCGCAGGGAGCAGGGTCTTCGTCGCCGACGGGACGAGTAATCGCGTCCTGATCTTCAGCGCGATTCCGACGACAAATGGCCAGGCGGCTGCCATCGTGCTTGGTCAGGGCAGCTTCACGACATCAGCCAGCGGCAAGAGCGCGTCCGGTCTTTACGGTCCTACCGACATTTGGTCCGATGGCACGCGGCTCGCGGTTGTCGACAACGCGAACTCGCGCGTGCTGATCTGGAACTCGATCCCGACGGCCAACGGTCAAGCGGCGGATGTCGTGATCGGTCGATCCGCATTCGGACTCGGAATTAGCGACGGTACAGCCGATCCGCCGACGAACACTTCGATGAAGTTTCCGGTCGGCATCTGGTCCAACGGCACCCGGCTCTACGTCACCGACTCGGGAAACCACCGCGTCATGGTATGGAACACGTTCCCGACGACGAATGGTGCCCCTTGCGATTTCGTATTGGGCCAGGCCGCATTCAACGGCAACACTGCCAACGCGGGCGGAGCAACGGCGAACGCGATCGGCGTTCAGACGCCATACAAGGCGATCGAAGCGAACGGGCAACTCTTCATCAGCGATTCGGTCAACCATCGCGTCGTGGTCCACTCTCCGATTCCGACAACTTCGGGCGAGGCCGCCGATGCGGTGCTTGGGCAAGACAACCTCAACAGCAACACCATGCCCAGCACACCGACTGGCAATACGATGGCTTCCCCGCGCATGATGACAGCAATAGGAGCTGCGCTCTACGTTCCCGACTACACGTGGCATCGAGTGCTGCGCTTCGCTATTTGAAGCGCCGCGTGCCGGCTGCGCTGCAGCCCTGGAACCAATTCCGCGCCGTCATGGGGATCAGCGGACGCTCACCGTCGAGCATTGCGCGGCGCCGTCGATCGCTGCTGTATTCTTGCACCTCGCCATCGCGGGGCGATGTCGTCGTGCTCTCGGCTGCCGAACACGGCGCCAGCCGATCGCGGCGATCGCGCAAGTGCGCCGCGCTCGAACGGTTCGCTACTTGGGACGATGCATTTGCTGCCCGCTGGCCTCCGTGCGAGAGCGTCGACCGGCGAGCGACAGCGCTCGGGCTAAGACTTCGATCGTCGAGCCCGACGAGATCGATGGCGGGCTTCGAACAACGCCGATGCGCGGCGCCGTTGCGCGATCCGGACGTCGATCGGATCCGGGACACCTGCCGCGACGCGAGCCTCGTGTGCGCCACCGAAATAGACCTGCACGGCTCGACGTAGGCCGGGTGTGAATGTGTGGACGCCTCGCGCCGCACGTTCGCGCAGCTTCTCGATCAAGCGTTCGCGCGTCCACTTCGATCCTGCGTGCCTCCGCTTCCGGAGGTGTTCCATCAACCCAGCGGCGCGCAGCGCGTTCTCGAGGGTGCCGAACTCGCGCCGGACCGCTTTGAGATCGATGAGCTTCCCGAGACTCGTCGCCCGCAGATGGGTCCCGTTGTGCGCAGCGTTCCGTAAACGCTCGATGATCACGTCCTTCGTGTACTTCTTCGTCGCAACGCGTACAGACTTCGCGTCGATGCCCACGATGGCGAGGGCCGCGCGCCAGCTGCCGTGGTGTCGTCGCGCCGCGCCGTATAGCCCCTGCGGAACTCGCGTCGCCGCAAGTGGCAGGCCTTGACGAAGGCGCGACCGGATCGCCGGGATGATCGTCTCTTCTGCCCACGTGTACCGCTTGGTGGTGCGGCGAGGCGGCTGCGTGATGCCGGCTGCACGCCGAGCTCGACGCAGACCGCCGGCGTGGAGCTGCGCCGCGCGGACAAACGTCGAAAGCCCGGCGGCGAGCAGATCCTGCAACGTGGTCGAACGTCCGGTGCGCTCGAGCCGACGCAACTCTTCGAGCACGCGGTGCCGCGACCAAGTGCTCGGACGAGCCCGCGCGGGTTTGCTGCCTGGTTTCGGTCCCGTCTTACGCCGCGGCTTCTGGTACGGAGGTCCCGGAACTCCGGCGACATGACGCGCGGCGGGAAGGCCGGGAAAGTGCAGCGGGATCGAACGCAGCACGATCTTGTCGTGGGCGTCGAGCGATGTACTCGACACGAAGCCGTGCGCCGATGCGTGCTCGCGAAGCCGCGAGATCACCTGCGATCGTGTGAGTCGGGTCTGTTTCTCCATTACGTCGCGGCGGCCGGGAAGTGCAGCGGGGTACCGCCGTGGGCCCCAGGGTAGCAGTGTATGCGCTACAGACTCTCGAAGAGCTCGACACTGTCGAGCGAATTGGCGCCCATCACGCGAGACACTCTTCGTGTTGATCTGACGGTCGAGCTATAGCGTCGAATCCGGGGGCTGCTGTATCGGATCGCATGAACCTCAGCGTGGATATCCGGCACTGGCTCGACGAGCATGGCGAACCAGCCGAGCCAGTGCGCGCAAGGCGCTGTGGATCGCACGGATGATCGAGTACGGCGGCCCGCTCAAGCGGGGGTTCTCACGCGAGACGCTGATCGAGTGCACGATGCGACCCAAGCGACGCCCGTGCATGGGACTGCTCTGCGTCGCGAAGACTGCTGACGGACGCATTGATGCGTGGTGTCGAAGCTGCGAGCAGGTAAACGTCTTGATCTCCGGGTGGGAGGACACATTCTGGGCGGAGGGTCCGATGGAGCCGTTGGGACCGGAGCCCGAGTGCGCGTCAGGGCCAATGAATTAGTCGGGATCGCATCACGACGTTACGCGGCGTATGAGCGCCATGGCGTCACTCCACCGGTCACTGGTGGCGAGCGCGCGGAGTTGCACGATGTGCCGAGCGGTCGCGATGTTCCAGCGTGAACCGGCGCGCTTCATCCGGACGTCGACGAGAGTCTTGCATGTCGCTTCGGTGTTGCCGCTACCGATCGGCAGCCCGGCAGCGCGGAGGGCGGCGTAGTTCATCTTGCCGTGGTGGTTTGCGAGGTACGTGATCGCATCGTGGACGGGTTTGGTCTCACCCACCTGCACGTGCTCGCGGCCGGATGCGCGAAGCTCGTGCAGGATGCCGCGCGCGGCGTGCTCGACGTTGAGCAATTGGAGGCGCCATCGCGCCAGGTGCCGAGCGTGATCGCCCTCCAGCAGCCGCGACGCGGCACCCAGTTTCTCGATGAGGTGCCAGAAGTCGACAGCCTGAGCCACCTCGCGATCGACGCGGCCGCCGACCTCGGTGGTGAGGGCGTCGACGAGATCGTGAGCGCCGTCGCTCAGCAAGCAGACCTTGAGTCGGGGTCGCTTGCGAAGCAGCTCGTTGACGTCGCCGGCGGCGCCATGGAGCAGGCTCTCGCAGCCGTCGTCGGGCATCGCGCCGTAGCGGATGGTGTGCAGCGCGTCGCCGTTGCGATCGTGCAGCGTGACGGTGGCCACCCACATCATGCGCCACGCGACGGTGATCGGACGCTTCGGCGCATCCTTCTTGGGGCGGCCCGCGGGTCGAGGACGCAGCTCGATCGTCGGCAGCGAGACGCGATCCAGTCCCACGCTAATGCTGCGTGTCTCCGCGGGCGGCTCGTATGCTGTGATCAACGCGTCGTCGATATCGACGTTGTGATCGCCGTACAGCTCGCCGACGACGTGCGTGACACGGTCAAAGCTGCACCGCGAGTAAACGAGACGTCCGCTCTCCGTGGCGATCGCTTCTGCATCCCGCGCAGTTCCGGCCTGAACGTGGTGCGCCATCGCGCGCGCCGTCTGCGGCAACCAGCCGTCGGCGGCGACCCCAGCGCGCAGGCTGATCGTGTCGACGACCTTGCCGTTGCGTTGGCCGTCGCGGCGATAGAGCGAACGCGGCACGCTCACCGAGCCGGCCATCGTGTGATACGCGCCGTCGTAGCGACCGACGCGCGTGTGCAGGGCGCCGTCGATCACCACCTTCTCGGCGTCGAGGTCGAGCCCGGCAAGCAGCCCTTGATGCGCCGCACGCTCCACCGTCGCGGCGGCTGCGCCGACCTCGCGCTCGATCTTCGCGTAATCGACCGACTTTCCGTCCGCGCTTCCAGCGCCGAGTCGTTCGACGTGTCCCGCCATCGCTTGCAGCGCGAGAGCGAGGTGCTTGTGTTGATCCGGCAGTTCGATCACGATGCGAGTCACGGGGCATCCTTCCGTCGAAGAGTCTTGGTAAACCCTCGATGGCACGGCTCTGCCCCACCTTTCAAGCGACGCGCCGCTCTACGCCGCGTTCCGGATCTCCTCGACGCTGCTCAGGATGAGATCCACACCCATCACAACTACTTGAAATCTTGAGCGGGATACCGGATTCGAACCGGCGACCTTCAGCTTGGGAAGCTGACACTCTACCGCTGAGTTAATCCCGCAGAGCTGCGTAAACCTACCGGATTTCCGGCGGCGATCAAGGGTCACGAGCGCGTCAGCGAGGATTTCAGCGAACGTCCGCTCGTTTGCGAGCGGAGTTTTGGGGGGGAGCGCCGACGACCAACTCCTCCGGTCGCGAACGCTGCCTTACTTCGGTGCTGCCTCATCCGGCCACACGGGTGGTGCCTCATTCGCGCGCAAGCAGCGTCCCGACTTCGCGAGCCGCGTGATCTCATCGAAGCCCTGCTTCGTCGGTGCGGCCACGACGACGAAGATGCGGTGTTGCGGTGCGCACCGGGTCACCTGGATCCACCCGCGAACCGAAACGCTCGCCGTCGCTGTGAAGGTCTCTCGCCCGCCCTCGTTGGCGCCCATCTTCACGTCGGTGACGAGCGTCTTCGGCGACGCGAGAACGTCCGCGGTCCGCATCGTGTCCGTGTGATCGTCGATGAGGATGATCATGCCGGCCTCGGCGACCAGCGTGACCGTGTCGAGCTCCTTGCGGATAGCGGTCCAGCCCGGAAGCGTCATCGCGTAGCGCACCACTCCCTGCGGAATCGCACGCTCGCCGACTTGATCGGGCGTGCAGCTGAACGACCCAATGATCGCGCGATGGAGCGCTTCGTTTGTGGTTTCGCCGCTCGCGGTAAGCAGCTGTACGACCCGCGCGCCGCACGGCATCGAGGTCATCCGCACCTTCATGGCACCCGCGGTCATGGCTCGTCGTCGATACCGGCGCCGGCCCGACGATCATCGCGTCGGAGATCCTCGACTCATGTTGAGCACCTGGTTATGTGGAGTCCAGGCCTGGTCTCCGTCGGAGAGCGGGTCGCGCCACTTCACATAACTCGGGCTGTAGCGTCGCGGCTTTCCCTTCAAGGAGGCCGTCATGCTCGTCGAGTTGTATCCCCGTTCTCATGCTCGCTTCTCGTCGCTGAGGCTCCTCGGGCCGCACGTTGACGGGTTCGTGGGCTGGCTGCAGACCCAGGGTTACCCCCGTCTACCGATCCGGTTGCGCATCCGAGAAACGCCACGGGTCGATGCCCGACTGCGTAGGCGTGGCGTTCGCCGGCTCGAGGATCTTTCGCGCGCTGAGTTGCTCGGGTTGGCGCCGCGCGATTCGCAGAAGGACATCTACCTCGCAGCCGTAGTTCGCTCGCTCGCCGAGTATCTGGACGATCGGGGGCTCCTCGCACCTCCGACGGAGACTCAGCAGCAGAAGCTCGTTGCGACGTATCGGGCGCACCTCGATCAGGTGCGTGGACTCGTGGCGTCGACGCAGGTCCACCATGCGTCGACGGCGTTCGAGTTGCTGACGTTCCTCGGCTACGAGGAAAATCCTCGGGCACTCAAGAAGCTCAAGCCGCGCCAGATCGAGTCGTTTATCAAGAAGGTGGCGCCGCGCGTCTGCCGCGAGACCCTTCAGCACACGGTCGCCCATGTCCGCTCCTTCCTGCGTTTTCTCGTCGGTCGCGGCGTGATCGCCGATGGACTCGACGACGCGATCGACACGCCGCGCGTGTATCGGGGGGAGCGCCTGCCGCGATCCCTGCCGTGGACGACGGTGCAGTCGTTCGTCGCGGGGATTGACCGATCGACGTCGATGGGTCGACGGGACTACGCGATGTTCCTGCTGATCACGACCTACGGCTTGCGCACCAGCGAGGTCGCGGCCTTGCGGCTCGATGACATCGAATGGCGTGCGAGCCGACTCCGTGTCCCGCGACCGAAGATGAAGACCCCGATCGTCCTTCCGCTAACGAAAGAGGTCGGCGCCGCGATCATCGAATACCTCAAACACGACCGTCCCGATCTTCCGCACCGTGAAGTGTTTCTTCGCGTCAGGGCACCCGCCGGCCCCCTCGCGCCCACCGCGGTCACCGAGGCCTTCCAAGCGTGGACTCGCCGAGCAGGTCTCGCGATCCCGTACCAGGGACCGCACTGCCTGCGGCACTCCCTCGCTGTTCATCTACTTCGCCAAGGCACGGCGCTCAAGGCAATCGGCGATCTGCTTGGCCATCGCGGCGCCGAGAGCACATGCGTCTATCTGCGGCTACACGTCGAAGATCTCCGCGATGCAGCTCTCGAAGTTCCGCAGGTGCATCCATGAGGCAAGTCGTCGAGTCGCGGCTCGGGCCGCAGATCAATGCCTACCTGACGCTCAAGCAAGCGCTCGGGCGTCGCTTCACTAACGAGACGGCGGTGCTCGTGCATCTCGGTCGATTCCTCGTCGAGCGGCGACGCTCCACGCTCACGGCCAAGGTCTTCGCTGCATGGAGCCTGAGCCTTGCCCATCTCACGCCAACGGTTCGGCGAAACCGAATGCGCATCGTTCGCAATTTCTGTCTCTATCTGCGCCGTGCCCGCCCAGATTGCTTCGTTCCCGATCCTTCCGCGTTCCCAGCTCGCCACACCGCGCGGCGTCCACACATTTTCGGTGAGGAGCAGATCGCCGAGCTGCTTCGGATTGCGACCCTCCTCCCATCGGTATCCACGTCGTTGCTGCGCGCGGCGGTGTTCCGCGTCGCGATCGTGCTGCTGTACACGGCCGGTCTCCGCCGCGGCGAGCTTGCTCGGCTTGTTCTCTCCGACTACGACCCGATCGAAAAGACACTGCTTGTTCGGAGGTCGAAGTTTCACAAGTCGCGGCTGGTCGCGTTGTCAAAAAGCGCCGTCGACGAAATGGCGCGCTACCTTCGGGCGCGGCAGCGGTTGCCGCACAGCACGGACGCTCCCTTATTGGTCAGCAACCACGGCGGCCTCAGGGCCTACACGCCGGAAGGCCTGGCCGATGGGATTCGAGGTCTCTTCCGGGTCGCTGGCGTTCGTACTTCGGACGGCCGTGTTCCGCGCGTTCACGATATTCGGCACACCTACGCGATCCACACGCTCCTGCGTTGGTATCGCGCCGGCGTCGATGTGCAGGCGAAGCTCCCAGCGCTCGCGACCGCGATGGGGCACGTCTCGATCGCGTCGACGGCGTACTACCTCGCGCTCCTCGAGCCGGTCGCGGAGGCTGCGAGCGCGCGATTCGCACGGCACTGCCGTCGGATCTTCGGCGCGTCGGGAGCTCGTCGGTGAGGGCCACGTCAAGCTCGCTCGCCCGCGCCTTGCGCGAGTTCTTCGCCGACCATCTACCAAGGGTCCGCGGCATGAGCCCGCACACGGTGTGCAGCTATCGCGATGCGGTCACCCTCCTCCTGCGCTTCCTCGCCGAGCGACACGATCGCGACGTCGTCAAACTCGACTTCAAGGACCTGTCGCCCGACGACATCATCGCGTTCCTGCACCACCTTGAGGTGGAGCGCCGGAATGCCGCACCGACGCGAAACGCGCGGCTGGCCGCCATCCACTCGTTCGCGCGCTTTGCTGCCGCCAATCACCCCGAGCACCTTGAGCTCTGCCAGCGCATCCTCGCTGTTCCATTCAAGCGCGCCCGAGTTCGCCTCGTCGAGTATCTTGAAGCGCGCGAGATCGCCGCGATCCTCGACGCGCCCAATCGTCAGACCACCGACGGGCGCCGCGATCACGCGCTCCTGCTCGCGCTCTTCAACACCGGCGCTCGCGTTCAGGAGATCCTTGACGTTCGACCGTCCGATCTTCAGCTCGTGCGACCGTTCCAGGTGCGACTGCACGGAAAGGGGCGCAAGGACCGAATCTGTCCTCTCTGGCCGCGGACAGTGAAGATCCTCCGCGAGTTGTTCGCGGAGCAGGGCATCGACTCCGCTTCGACACAGCAGCTGTTCCGCAATCGCCGCGGCGAGCCGCTGACCCGCTTCGGAGTCCGGTACCTCTTGCGCAAGTACACCAAGGAGGCAACGTCGATCGTGACCACCCTCGCCGCGAAACGAGTTCACCCTCACGTACTCCGCCACACGACCGCCGTCCACCTTCTCCAAGCTGGCGTCGATCTCGTCACGATCAGCCACTGGCTCGGGCATGCCAGCGTCGAGACCACGAATCGCTACGCCGCCGTCGACCTTGAAACGAAGCGTGCAGCCATCGCCAAAGCTCGGCCGATTGGAGCTCTTGCGCCCGCCGTCGCCGGCTGGCGGACCGATCGCACCATCCTCCAGTGGCTCGAGTCCCTCTGAGCGGCACCGAGTTATGTGAAGCGACGCGACCCCCTCGTCGACGGAGATCCTGCCGCTACGTCACATAACCAGGTGCTCAACATGAGTCAAG
>JANOPP010000735.1:0-8191 GCA_031421915.1 Myxococcales bacterium
CTCACCGATCCGGTCGAGCAACGTGCGCGGTTCGAGGACGATCAGCGGATCCGGCGGGAGCGGGGCAGGCCGGTCTATCCGATCGACCACAAGCTCCTCGCTGCCCTCGCCGAGGGCCTCCCTCCGTCGGCGGGGATCGCCCTGGGCTTCGACCGGCTCGTGATGCTCGCCACAGGAGCCTCGACGATCGACCAAGTCTTGTCGTTCACCACCCCGGAGCTGTGAGATACCCGACATCCGTCCGATACCCCTCTGGAGGCCGCGATGCGAACGACGACGATCTTCATCCTGACCCTGCTGTATTCGACGGTGGCCCTCGCGCAGCCGGGTGCGGTCGAGCCTGGTGAGGAAGCACCGCCACCGCCACCCGCCCAGGACTACGCCCCGCCGCCGCAGCAGCCGGCCTACGCGCAGCCGGTGCAGCTCGAGCTCACCGAGGAGCAGCAGGACCTGCTCGCGCAGGGCGAGATCCCGAAGGGCAAGTGGATCGCGGGCGGCATCGTGGCCTACGTGGTCGGGTTCGGCATCGGTCACGCGGTCCAGGATCGCTACAGCGAGCGCGGCTGGATCTTCACGGTCGGCGAGGTCGGCTCGCTCGTCTCCATCGTCTACGGGTTCAGTCGCCTGACGCGCGATATCGAGGGCAACTGGGAACGGGGCAGTGGCTACATCCTCGGCGGCATCGTCGGCATGATCGGCTTCCGGGTGTGGGAGGTCGTCGATGCGTGGGTCGCGCCGCCCCTCCACAACAAGAAGGTCCGCGGGCTTCGCTACTCGCTCGGCCTGGGACCGCAGCTCTCGGTCAAGGGTCTCTACCTCGCGCCGCCGCAGACGCCGGGCTCGGGTGGCGTCGCCGGTCTCGCGCTGAGCTTCTAGCGCTCGAGGCCGTGACGGCGCAGCATCGCGCGCACCGTTCCGCCGGGATCAGACGATGAACCGCGGCCGACCTCTCCGAGGAGACGGGCGGCGCGAGCGGGACTCCCGGCGCTGCGCGCGAGGGCGAGCTCGAGAGCGGTGCGCTCCAGCTCGTCACGTGCTGCGCGCAGGTTCATCTGGCCGTCGTCGAGGAGTCGCGCGATCGCGGCGCGGTCGATCAGGGACGCCCCCACGCGCACGGAGTCGGACGGCGCGCCGCGCACCACGTGCTCCGGCAGATCCGAGAGCAGGAGCTCGTCGCCGGCGCGCTTGTTGACGAGCGCCTGGAACAGCACGTTGCGGAGCTCGCGGACGTTACCGGGCCATGGGTAGCGCAGCAGCGCCTCGCGCGCGAGTGGGGTCAACGTCGTCACGCGATGAAGGGCGGTGGGTTCCTCGCGATAGAACCGCGCGAGGAGGTGTTCGACGAGCTCCGGCAGATCCTCGCGCCGATCCCGCAGCGGCGGCAGCTCGATCTGGACGATGGCGAGGCGCTGATACAGGTCAGCGCCGAACTCCCCCCGCCGCACGAGGTCGCCGAGGTCTCGATTGGTGGCCGCGACGACCCGAAACTCGACCTGCCTCCACTCGCTCTCGCCGAGCCGGCTGACCACGTGATCCTCGAGCACGCGCATGAGCTTGATCTGCAGCGTCTTCGGCGTGTCGTCGACCTCGTCGAGAAACACGGTGCCGTGCGAGGCAGCGTGCAACAGGCCGTCGTAGTCCGCGACTGCGCCGGAGAACGCGCCGCGGACGTAACCGAACAGCTCGCCCTCGATCAGCTCGTTGGGGATCGCCGCGCAGTTGATCGGCACCAGCTCGCCCGTACGACCTGACCGAGCGTGAAGGTGGCGCGCCGCGAGATCCTTGCCCGTGCCGGTCTCGCCCGTGAGGAGCACCGCCATCGACGTGCATGCCGCCCGATCGAGATCCGCGAGGACGCGCCGTGCCGCCGGGCTCCGCGCGACGAAGCCAACGGGCGGGACTCCGGGGACGCGGCGTACAGAGAGCTCACCGAGTCGGCGCGCGAGGTTCCCCGCCAGGTCGCCATCGAGCGGAAGGACGTCGTAGGCGCCAGCGAGCACGGCGACGGCGGCATGCTCCGGCTCGATCCGCCCCGTCGCGCACCACACCCACGGAGCGGCGGGTGCCCGAGCAGGCGGGCGAGCGCCGACATGGACGCGCAGGTCCGCGCGGGCAGCCGCGGCGATTCGCAGTCCGCCGTCGATCAGCGCCGCGCGGCGTGCTCGCGAGATCGGGGCTCCGACGAGGGCGATGGTCATGCTTCATTGTACTACGGCCATCCGTAAGCAAATACGAATCGGGAATCATCGGAGTCCATGAGATCAGCGAGTTGGCGCGGCACGGCGGCTGCTGGACTCCTGCTCGAAAGGATCGTTCGCCATGAGCAACCTCAGTCTTCTGATCTCGGTCGGCGCCGGCATCGGCGCGGCCCTCGCGATCATCATCGGCTTCGGCATCGTCGTGATCGACGAGCAAGAGTCTGGCCTCGTCGTTCGCAGATTCGGTCGTGCACTACCTGCGGGACGCATCATCGCCACGGACGGGGAGGCGGGCTTCCAGGCGCGCATGCTGCCGCCGGGCTGGCACTTCCCGCTGTGGGCGTGGAAGTACAAGGTCACCAAGGTCCCGCTGATCGACGTTCCGCCCGGCGAGATCGCACTCGTGGTCGCGAAGGACGGTGCGGCGATTCCGTCCGAGCGCGTGCTCGGGCGCGAGGTCGAGTGCGATCACTTCCAGGATGCGGTGCGGTTTCTCGAGACGGGTGGCGAGAAGGGCCGCCAGATCGGCATCCTCACGGCCGGCAAGTACCGGATCAATCCGTCGCTGTTCGACGTCGTGACGGCCGACGAGGCAGAGGACTACGGTCTGGTCTCCGAACAACTCCAGGTCTTCCAGGTCCCCGCGGACCGCGTCGGCATCATCACCGCACTCGACGGTCGCCCGATCGCGGCCGGTGACCTCGCCGGTCCAACGGTCGAGGGACACGACAGCTTCCAGTGCGGGCAGGCGTTCGTCGAGGCGTGCGGTTGTCGTGGCCTCCAGGAGGCAGTGCTCCTCTCGGGCGCGTGGAACTTGAACCCGTGGTTCGTGCACGTCGAACTGGTCTCGCTCGTCGAGATCCCGATCGGCTACGTCGGCGTGGTCGTCAGCTACGTGGGAGGTGCACACATCGACGTATCCGGAGATGCGTTCGCTCACGGCGACCTCGTCGAGCGCGGCCGCAAGGGTGTATGGGTCGAGCCGCTGCTGCCGGGAAAGCACCCGATCAACACCCGCGCGATGAAGGTCGAGCTCGTGCCGACAACGAACATCGTCCTCAACTGGGCGCAGCGCTCCGAGTCTCACAGCTACGACGCGGGGCTGTCCTCGATCACGGTGCGCTCGCACGACGGCTTCTCGTTCAACCTCGACGTGGCGACGATCATCCACGTCGGCATGAAGAACGCACCTCGCGTGATCTCGCGTGTCGGCTCGATGCAGAACCTGGTCGACCACGTTCTGCAGCCGACGGTCGGCAACTACTTCCGGAACTCCGCCCAGGAGGTCTCGGTGCTCGAATTCCTTGGCGCGCGCACCGCACGCCAGCGCGAGGCGTATCTGCACATCCGCGCGGCCGTCGCGGCGTACGACGTCGAGTGTCTCGACGCCCTGATCGGCGACATCATGCCCCCGGCCGAGCTGATGAAGACGCAGACGGATCGCAAGATCGCGGACGAGCTCCAGCGCACCTACGACGTCCAGTGCGAGGCGATGGTGCGGCGGCAGATGCTCGAGCGCGAGACGGCGACCTCCGAGATGCAGGGTGAGGTCGTGCGCAGCGAGCAGAACGTCCGGATCCACGAGAAGAACGCCGAGGCCCAGGTGGCCGTCGCTCGCGGCCAGGCCGAGATCGTCCGCATGCAGGCCTCGGCCGCCGCGGACGCCGCGCGGATGACGGCCGAGGCCGATGCGATGGGCATCCGGTTGCGCGGCGAGGCGACCGCCCACGCGGAGCGCGCTCGGGGCGCAGCCGTCGCGCAGAACTACGATGCCGGCAGGCAGGCGCTCGGAGATGCGAGCTACACCGCGATCCAGCTCGCGCAGATCGTCGGTGCCGCCGGCCTCAAGCTCGTGCCGGACGTCGTCCTCGGGGACGGCCGGTCGAACCTCGGCGACGTGCTGCTCGCGCGCATGGCCACGAGCCAGGGCCCGCTCGCAACGCACGCCGTGACCACCGGCGCCGCCGCGAAGACCAGCTAGGGGATCGCGATTCGAATCGAAGCCTCGTCCACGATCATGGTGAGGCTTCGAGGTTGCGCTCGCGGCGGGCGGCTCGGCTCGCTGCCTTGCGCGAGCGCTCGAGCAGCGGCTTGACGAACTGCCCCGTGTAGCTCGCGGCGACCTGCGCGACCTGCTCGGGCGTTCCCACCGCGATCACCTCGCCGCCGGCGGCGCCGCCCTCCGGCCCCATGTCGATGATCCAGTCGGCCGTCTTGATGACGTCGAGGTTGTGCTCGATCACGAGCACGGTGTTGCCACCCTCGACGAGGCGGCCGAGCACCTCGAGCAGCTTCTTGACGTCGCCGAAGTGGAGGCCCGTCGTCGGCTCGTCGAGCAGGTACAGCGTGCGGCCGGTCTGCACGCGGGCGAGCTCGCGTGCGAGCTTCACGCGCTGGGCCTCACCGCCCGACAGCGTTGTCGCCGGCTGGCCGAGCGCGATGTAGCCGAGGCCGACGTCGACCAGCGTGTTCATGATCCGTGACAGCTGCTTGTGATGCTGGAACATCACCGCGGCCTCCTCGATCGGCGTGTCGAGGATCTGGGCGATGTTCTTGTCCTTGTAGGTCACGCGCAGCGTCGCATCGTTGTAGCGCTTGCCCTTGCAGACCTCACACGTGACGAACACGTTCGGGAGGAAGTGCATCTCGACCTCGCGGACGCCGGCGCCCTCGCACGCCTCGCAGCGGCCGCCGCCTTGCTTCGCCGAGACGTTGAACGAGAACCGGCCCGCCGCGTAGCCGTAGGTCTTGGCCACCGGCATCTGCGCGAAGAGCTCGCGGATCAGATCGAACGCCTTGGTGTACGTCGCTGCGTTCGAGCGCGGCGTGCGTCCGATCGGCTGCTGATCGATCACGATGCACTTGTCGATCTGGCCGAGGCCGGTGAGCGAGTCGTACGGGCCCACGCGATCGAGCGAGCGGTGGAGCATGCGGTTGAGCGCCGGGTAGAGCGTCGCGTTGATCAGCGACGACTTACCCGCACCGGAGACGCCGGTGACCGCGACCATCACACCGAGTGGGATCTCGACGCTGACGTTGCGGAGGTTGTGCTCCTTCGCACCGGTCAGCTTGACCCAGCTCGACGGCGTGCGCCGGGTCTCGGGAACCTCGATCTTCTCCGCACCCGACAGGAACCGCCCCGTGATCGAAGCGGCGATCTCCTTGATGTCGTCGGGCGTGCCCTCGGCGACGACGCGACCGCCGTGGCGCCCTGCGCCTGGGCCGAAGTCGACGACCCAGTCCGCAGCCTCGATCGTCGCTTCGTCATGCTCGACAACGAGCACCGTGTTGCCGAGATCGCGGAGGCGATGGAGCGTCTTGATCAGCCGCTCGTTGTCGCGCTGGTGCAGGCCGATCGACGGCTCGTCGAGGACGTACAGCACGCCCGAGAGCTCGCTGCCGAGCTGGGACGCGAGCCGGATCCGCTGCGCCTCGCCGCCCGAGAGCGTCGCGGCCGAACGATGCAGTGTGAGGTAGTCGAGGCCGACGTCGAGGAGGAAGGACAGGCGCGCCTTGATCTCCTTGAGGACCTCGCCGGCGATCTGCGCGCGCGAGCCCGTCAGCTTCATCCCGGTGATGAACGCGTACGCCTGGCCGACCGTCATGCCCGTGACGTCGACGATGGGCTTGTCCGCGACGAACACCGAGCGCGACTCCGAGCGCAGGCGCGTGCCGTGGCACAGGACGCACGGAATCGACGCGAAGAACTGCTCGTAGTGAGTGCGCGTCCGCTCCGACGACGACTCGCGGTGGCGGCGCTCGAGCTGCGAGAGGATGCCCTCGAACCGCATCGCCCACTCACCCGTGGAGTGGCGGCCTTCCCACGCGACGGTGACGCGCTTGTCACCGGTGCCGTTCATCAGGATGTCGCGCTGCTTGTCGCTGAGCTTGTTCCACGGCTTGTCGAGATCGATCTTGAACGCCTTCGCGAGCGCCTTGACGATGTTCGTCGTCCAGCCCGAGTCCTTGGCAATCGACTCGCCCCACACCGCGACCGCGCCGTCGCGGATCGATCGCGTGGGATCGGGCACCACGAGCGACGGGTCGGCGGCCTGGCGCTCGCCGAGGCCGTTGCACTCGACGCACATCCCGAGCGGCGAGTTGAACGAGAAGCTCTGCGGCGACAGCTCGGGAAAGCCGATGCCGCACGTGGGGCACGCGTTCGACTCCGAGTACATGCGCGGGACCTTCTCGCCCGCGACCTCGACCATCAGCTTGCCCTTGCCCTCGCGCAGCGCGGTCTCGACGGAGTCGGTCAGCCGACCTTTCTCCTTGGCGTTGATGGTCACTCGATCGACGACGAGCTCGATCGAGTGCTTCTTCTGCTTCTCGAGGGCGTCGACGTCCTCGAGGCGCACGATCATGCCGTCGATGCGTACGCGAACAAACCCGGCCTTGCGGAGCTCGGCGAACAGCTCGCGGAACTCGCCCTTGCGGTTCTCGGACTTGGGAGCGAGCAGGGTGACCTGCGTCTTGTCGGGGAGCGAGGCGAGCTCGTCGACGACCTCGCCGGCGGTGCGCGCACCCACCGCCCCGCCGCACTGGTGGCACCGCTGCTCACCGGCGCGCGCGTAGAGCACGCGGAGGTAGTCGTAGATCTCGGTGATCGTGCCGACGGTCGAGCGCGGGTTACTCGATGCACTCTTCTGCTGGATCGCGATCGTCGGCGACAGGCCGCGGATCCGCTCGTACTTCGGCTTCTCCATCTGGCCGAGGAACTGGCGCGCGTACGCCGACAGCGACTCGACGTAACGGCGCTGGCCCTCGGCATAGAGGGTGTCGAACGCGAGGCTCGACTTGCCCGATCCCGAGGGTCCCGTGATCACGACCAGCTGGTGCTTGGGCAGCTCCAGGCGATCGACCATCAAGTTGTGCTCGCGGGCTCCTTCGACGACGATCGTGTCCGGCTCGCTCTTGGGTTGATGACGTCCGGGTCCGAGCGAACTACGTGCCATGAGGCGGACACCGTACGGAGCGGATGTTCAGGTGTCAAGGCAACGAGTTGCGGGCGATCGGGCAGGCAGGGACATCCTGACAACGTTGCGTCAACAATGGGTCACCGCTTCGCGATGAACAGCGGCTTGTAGGCGCCGTAGCCCTGCGCGACGAGCAGCTCCGCAGGGATGAATCGTAGCGACGCCGAGTTGATGCAGTAGCGGAGCCCCGTCGGCTTCGGGCCGTCGTCGAACACGTGACCGAGATGCGCATCGCCGATCTTCGATCGCACTTCGACGCGCTCCGCGCCGTGACTCGCGTCGCGCACCTCGAACAGCACGGCCTTCGCGATCGGACGGAAGAAACTCGGCCATCCGGTCCCCGAGTCGTACTTGTCGAGCGAGCTGAACAGTGGCTGGCCCGTCGTGATGTCGACGTAGATGCCGTCGGCGTGGTGATCATAGAACGCGTTCCGGAACGGCCGCTCGGTTCCGCTGCGCTGGGTGACCTCGTACTGGAGCGGGGTCAGCTCGTTCTTGAGGACCGCGTCACTCGGGCGGGCAGTCCGGATCGTGGAGGGACCGGCCGCGGCGACGCCAGCGGTGAGCACCAGGAGCAGCGAGGCGAGCTTCATCATGGTGGGTCTACGCAGGCGCCGGGCCGGGGTTACGACGAATTTCTGCGGTTCGACGCCCGTAACCACGCGACCTCAGGTCACTCCCCGGGCGGCACGCGGGTTGCGGTAGAACCTCCGTATGCGCGCGCTCGTGCTCACGGTCCTCGTCGCGATCTCCGGCTGCTTCATCACACCGGGTGGCACCGGCGATCCGATCGCGTGCACGGAGCTCTACACCGAGGGCGGCCTCGCGATCACGATCAACCCACCACCGCTTGCGGCGCCCGATCGCTACCGCCTCCAGGTGCGTGCGGCCGGCGACACGCTGATCCTCGATTACGACCTGGCTGCGGATGCGATCGCCGAGTGCGTCGCGCCGTGCGAGGACGCCGGCGAGCTGTTCGTGCTCGGTCAGGGACTCCGCCAGCCGAACGCGACGATG
>JANOPP010000736.1:0-5240 GCA_031421915.1 Myxococcales bacterium
TCGAGCGCCTCGCAGTAGTTCGTGAACTCACAGCGGCGGATCTGATCGCCGCGACCGGTGCGCATCTTCTGCCACCAATCGGGATCCGCGAGAGACTGGCGGGCCGAGGCCACGAAGTCGCATTCGCCGTCGATGATCATCGCTTCGGCCTGCGCGAACTCGCAGACGCCGCCGGCACCGACGATCGGAGTGTCGAGGCCCGCGGCGCGGACGGAGGCGCGGATCGCGCCAGCGATCGAGGCATTGCGAGAGAACGGGCCCCGTGCGTCGGAGTAGATCGTCGGCATGCACTCGTAGCCGCTGCGGCCGGTGTACGGGTAGGCGGACCAGCCGATCTTGGGTTGCTTGGCGTCCTCGAACTTCCCGCCCTTGGAGATCGAGAGGAAGTCGAGGCCGCCCTTGGCGAGCTCGACACCGAACCACGCCGCGTCCTCGACGCGATTGCCTCCCTCGATGACGTCGTCGCCGAGGTAGCGGCAGCCGACGATGATCTTGCGGTCGACGCGGGCGCGGACCGCGGCAATGACCTCGAGCGGGAGACGAACGCGGTGCAGACGCTTGCCGCCGTAGCCGTCATCGCGCGTGTTGAGCGCCGAGAGGAAGGAGGCCATCGTGTACGCGTGGGCGTAGTGGAGCTCGACGCCGTCGAAGCCGGCCTTCATCGCGCGGACGGCGGCGTCGGCGAACAGGTCGGGCAGGACCTGCGGTAGCTCGCGGATGTGTGGGAGGTGGGTGTCGGTGACGCGCTCGCGGTAGCCGCGATCGAGATCCTCGAGCTCGCGGGCCGAGAGGACGTAGGGGAGGTCGGAGTCGGGGAGCGTTGCGAGGCGCTCGCGAACCTCGTCGTCGGTGACGAGGCGGACGGCGGGGTCGGAGGTCAGGAGGCGGAGTGCTTCGCGGTGGCGCTCGGTGATCGAGAGGAAGCGGCTGAAGAACTTGTCGCGCGGCGGCCGACGACGGATCGCGAGAAAGTCGATCAGCTGGATCAGGACGAGCGTGTGGCCGTTCGAGGCCTCGCGAACGGCCTCGACGAGCTGGGTCAGACCCTCGAGGAAGCGGTCGTGACCGATGCGGAGGAGTGGGCCCGAGGGGACATCGCGGATGCCGGTTGCCTCGACGACGAGGACACCCGGGCGTCCCTCGGCGAACCGGCGGTACCAGGCGATGACGTCGGGGGTGACGAAGCCGTCCTCGCTCGCCCGCCACGGCACCATCGCGGGGATCCAGGTCCGGGCGGTCGCGGTACGTGGTCCGAGCTCGATCGGCTGGAACAGGGGGGACGCGCCAGCTTGCTCGGCGGTCGGCCACGAGGGAGCCGGTAGCTCGTGCTTGATGCGCTCCGGCGGTTGCCACATGGCCGGCGATTCGTACCACACTCGACGCGTGGAGCCGTACGAGACTCACCTTGCCCTGGCCGCGGCGCTCGCCGTGGGCCTTCTCGTGGGCCTCGAGCGCGAGCACACCAAGGCGGAGCGCGGCGGAATCCAGCTAGGCGGCGTTCGTACCTATCCGATCTTCGCGCTCGTCGGTGCCGTGTCGACGCTACTCGAGCCCGCGTCGATGTGGTTACCGCTGGTATCGCTCCTCGGAGTGTTCGGACTCGTCGGAATCTCGTATGCGGCGGACATCAAGCGCGACGCCGACCACGGGATGACGACGGAGATCTCGGTGGTCGCCGTGTACCTGCTCGGCGCACTCGCGGCAGCGCGCGGGGTGGTCGAGCCCGTGCGCGATCGCTTGCTGCTCGTCGCAGCGATCGGCGTCGTGATCACGTTCCTGCTGTCGTCGAAGCCGTGGCTGCACTCGGTGTCGGCGCGCGTCTCGCGCGATGACTACTTCGCGACGCTCAAGTTCCTGATCGTCGCCGTGGTCGTGCTGCCGCTGTTGCCGAACCAGGACCTGGGCCCCCTCGACGCGATCAATCCGCGCAGCCTCGGGCTGATGGTGGTGACGATCGCCGGGCTGTCGTTCCTCGGCTACGTCGCGATGCGGCTGTACGGAGCGAAGCGCGGTTTGCTCCTGGGAGCGGCGCTCGGCGGGCTGGTGTCGTCGACGGCGACGACGCTGTCGTTCGCGAACCGGGTCAAGGCAGAGCCCGCACTCGCTCCCGTGGCGGCGGGCGCGATCGCGATCGCGTGGACGATCATGCTCGTGCGCGTCGGTGTCGTGGTGGCGCTGATCGATCTGCCCCTGCTTCGGACGCTCGGCGTGCCGCTCGGGGCGATGGTGATCGGGGCGGTGGTGGGCTTGCTGCTGACGTTCCGCCGCCAGGGCGAGGCAACCGCCCAGCCGACGGTGAAGAACCCGTTCGAGCTCGGCAGTGCGGTCAAGGTGAGCCTCGTGTTCGGCGTCGTGCTGCTCGTGACGAAGACGGCGACCGTGTACCTGGGGTCGGAGGGCCTGTATCTGGCGTCGCTTGTCAGCGGCGCAACGGATGTCGATGCCGTGGTGGTGTCGTCCGCGAAGCTCGCGACCGAGGGGATCGCGGCGATGGTCGCGACGACGTCGATCATGGTCGCGATCGCCGCGAACACGATCGTCAAGACCGTGCTCGCGTGGTCGATCGGCAGAACAGCTCTCGGCAAGCGTGTGGCCGTGACGGGTGCGCTGATCATCGTCGCGGGCGGGGTTGCGCTCGCGGTGATCGCGCTGGGATGATGCGCGCGATGTCCGATCTGTCCCCCGGCGACGCGATGCCCGAGTCGACCCTGGTTGGTGAGCAGGGCCTGCTCAATCTGCGAGACAAGATCGGTAAGCCGCTCGTCGTGTACTTCTATCCGGCCGATGAGACGTACGGCTGCACGATCGAAGCGTGCAGCTTTCGAGATTCCTACGAGGACTTCACCGCGGCGGGCGCCGAGGTGATCGGCATCTCGCGCGACGATGCGAGCTCGCACGCGAAGTTCAAGGCGAACCACCGGCTGCCGTTCACGCTGCTGTCCGATCCGGGCGGTAAGGTGAGCAAGGCGTGGGGCCTGCGCGGTGTGCTCGGCATTCCGCCGCGAGTCACGTTCGTGTTCGACAAGGAAGGGATCGTCCGGCACAAGTTCGAGTCCCGGATCCGGTTCGGCAAGCACGTCGACGAAGCGCTCGAGGTCGTGAAGAAGCTCGCCAAGTAGCGTGCGCGGCTGGTCGGCTATCGTCGCTGCGCTGAGCGCGGCTGGATGTGGTGCGGGCTCACCCGAACGGTCGGCGGTGCCTCCGCCGGTGCCGCGCGCCGAGACGCCGCCGCCTCCGCGCGCACCGATCCTGGCCCTCGGCGGGACCTACGGCTGCGCGATCCGGCTCGGCCAGACGCTCACGTGCTGGGACGGCGAGGAGCCGACGCTGCTCGCAACACCGACGGGGACGTTCGAGCAGCTCGATGTCGGCGATGGACACGCCTGCGCGGTCGCGACCGACGGTCACGTCGCCTGCTGGGGGGACAACGCACGCGGCGAAGCGACTCCGCCGGCGGGCAGGTTCACGCAGATCTCCGTTGGCGACGAGGTGTCGTGCGGCATTCGCGACGACCGCACCATCGCGTGCTGGGGCCACGAGGATCGACGTGCGGCGCCCGAGGGCCTGTTCGCTCAGCTCTCTCTCGGCTCGGAGCACGCGTGCGCGGTCGCGACCGACGGCCACATCGCCTGCTGGGGCGCGAACAGTTACGGTCAGAGCCTCGCCCCCGTCGGCTCGTTTCGCCGCGTCGAGGTCGGGGTGTTCCACAGCTGCGGGATCCGTCGTGACGGCACACTTCTGTGCTGGGGCTTCAATGCAGACGGCCAGACCACCGCACCCGCCGGGTTGTTCCGCGCCATCGTGCCGCGCTGGACACACACCTGTGGCGTGCGCGAGGACGATCAGATCCTGTGCTGGGGTCGCAACTCCGTCGGACAGTCGACGGTCCCCGACGGCGAATTCGCGTCCGTCACCGTGGGGCTGACGCACAGCTGTGGCCTCCGCACGAACCGCACGGTCGCGTGCTGGGGCGACAACGTCGAGGGCAGCGTGACCGCCCCCAAGGGTACGTTCATCGCCATCGCGTCGCGCGCGGGCACGACCTGCGGTGTTCGCACCGACCGCACGATGAAGTGCTGGGGGTACGACACGACCACGTCACCGCCCGGGAGCTACTGACGTGAAGCGCAAAACATGCGAACACACGCCTGCGGTGAGCACGATCGGTTGCATCCAGTCGGTAGCAGGGTCGACGAACGGCGCGTGCAAGCGCGTGCAATCGCAGCACGCGCGGTGTGGCCACCATCGTGCACGCGGATCGCGCGTGAGGGCGGCACTCTGTCTGTGGATCGCCCTCGCCGCGTGCTCGGGTCCGCCAGCCGCGATCGAGCCTGACTCGGCGGTCGCCGAGATCGATGCCGCGCTCGAGCCCGACGCGGCATCCGACGCGGCGCCAGCCGCGCCCGCCGAGCTGCGCGGTGTGTGGATCACGAGGTTCTCGTACACGACCAAGGCGCAGCTCGAGGCGATCATCGATCGAGCAGCAGGTGCCGGATTCAACGCGGTGTTCGTCCAGATTCGCGGCGAGGGCGACGCGTACTACCAGTCCACGCGCGAGCCGTGGGCCAAGCGCCTGACCGGCACGCTCGGCCGCAATCCTGGATGGGATCCGTTGCAGACCGCGATCGATCGCGCGCACGGCCACGGGATGCAGCTGCACGCGTACTTCAACGCGCTGTCCGCCTGGTCGGCGGCGACCGCGGTTCCCGTCGCCGAGGGCACGGTGCAGCACGCGCTCCGAACGAACCCGAGCTGGCTCGCCGTGATCGCGAACGGGACGAACACGGACACCGAGTACAAGTGGTTCTCTCCCGGCATCCCGGCGGTGCGTGCGCACATCGTCGCGACCGCCACGGACCTCCTCTCGCACTACGCCGTCGATGGCCTCCACCTCGATCGGATCCGGATGCCTGGTGTCGCGTACTCGAAGGACGCGATCACCGTCGCCGCGTACAACTCGGCGAAGGCGAGCAATCCCACCCTGAGCTGGGCCGACTTCATGCGGTCACAGATCGATCTGCTCGTTGCCCAGCTCCACGCGGCCGTCGTGGCAACGCGGCCGTCCGTCGTGATGTCGGCGGCGGTGTGGGGGATCTACGATCGGCTTCCCGGCTGCACGACGAGCCAGGGCTTCGCCGACTACTTCCAGGATTCGCTGCACTGGCTCGACGCCGGCACGATGGATGCCCTCGTCCCGATGATCTACTGGTCGATCGAGCCCGGCGCCTGTACCGACTGGA
>JANOPP010000737.1:0-2113 GCA_031421915.1 Myxococcales bacterium
GCTCGGCACGCCGATCGCGCGGGTCGAGCGGACGAGCAACACGGCGACCTCGCTGGAGTATCAGTTTCACGGCCTCGCGAGTCACACGATCGCGGCGGTCGCGCAGAACGGCACGCTCAACGCGGGCTTCATCTACGCGCCGTTCGGCGAGGTGCTCGAAGCGACCAACGGTGGTGGCGGCGGCGCGGGCATCGGGGTGCACAAGCGGCGGAGCAACGACAAGATCGAGGACGACCTGACCCGGCTCGCGTACTACGGCGCGCGGTACTACGACAAGACCTTGATCGGATGGACGCAGGCGGACCCGCTGTATCTGCGAGTGCCCGATGCGGCGCAGATGAGCACGCCGCGGCGCGCGAACATCTATTCGTTCACGCTCAACAACGCGCTGAGGTACGTCGATCCTGACGGGCTCGATCCGAAGCAGGCGGGAGCGTTGTCATACCGATCCGAGAAGGAGATGAGCGAGGCGGGGCGAGCCGCGAACATGGCGAGTGACGGTTGGGAGCAGGGTTGCGAGGAAACAGGCTCGTGCGGCGGCGGCGAAACCAGTGCTTCCCAGAACGATCTCTTCGATGCCTCAGATCCCTGCAACGGGGTCACGAGCATGTGTCAAGCCACAGGTCAGAAGCCAGACTTCGTAACAGGCCTTGAAGGATCAACTCGTCGCTATGAGAAAGCGGCCGATGCTACCAACGCGATTGGTACGACGATTGGTGGAGCGATAGCCGACAATGTCCCAGTCCTGGGGACAGTTCGGGCAGTGCAACGTGGAGACTGGGCTGGAGCAGCGATCAGCCTCGGTGCCGATCTCGCAACCGCGTTCGGTGGGGTCAGTGTGGTTGCTAGATTTGCGCGGGCTGGCAACACCGCACGAGTCACCGCTGGTGCGTTACGTGTCGGAAGCGTTCCATCGAAAGTACTGAGCAACGAAGCTCAGAGAGGGATTCGCAAGTTGCAAACGCGAATCGCTCAACACCAGAAAAAACTCGCCGACTTTCGAGCCAATCCAACCGTCCGCCCGGGCATGGAGCATTTGGGCCCTGACGTCATAAAAGCGGCCCAGGCCAGACGAATCCGCCATCTTGAGACCGAGATCCGAACGTTTCAGAACAACATCGATAAACTCAGGGGTGGGCAATGATGCTCATGTCGTTCGCCGAAGGCCGTACGCTTGCGCTGGGGAGTCTTGGAGACGTTGCGGACCCTTCCTTGGTGCCCCCTTTCGCGGTGCTACTTTCGGCGTTTGACGAAAGAGAACGGCGCAGCGCTGAGGCGGCCGTCCTCGGACTCGTCGACCTGGGATGCGTCGAGTTTTGTTGTGTCGGATCGGAGGCCGACCAGCTACATGAGTCGATTGATTCGATCGTCGAAGACCGTGGTTGGTTCGACATCGTCACCACGGGAGATGCAGATGAAACGGAAGCGTGCGAGTACTTCGTCCTCGCCGCGGCCGGGGCGCCGCCGTTGCTTGTTGCGCTAGTAACGTCGCATCCCGGGGTCGTTGCTATTCTCTTGGAAACGATCCGAGCCATAGAATCGTAACTGTCCAAGGATCGACGTCGTCGACGAGGTCGAGGACGACCTGACGCGGCTCGCGTACTAGTGCAGTCGGGTTGCCCCGGGCACTGCCCGGGGCTCCCACAGATCCGCCCAGAACCCGGCCCGGGGTTCCCAGAACCCCTTCCAGAACCCGGCCCGGGGTTGCTTTCGTGCGGGCATCCGAACTCAGGCATCTAGCCAGAACCAGAACCCGGCCCGGGGTTGCTTTCGTGCGGGCATCCGAACTCAGGCATCTAGCGCGCACCTCGTCGACGATGGCGTCACGCTCCCTCGCCGCTATCGTCGCTATCGTCGCCGCTGCGCACGCCGCGACGACGCATGCGCGTCGGCGCATACGCAGCGAGTCGTGGACGTGAACAGCGATATTGGTCAGGCGGTCGTGGCGACAGGAACGCCGGCGAATCGCCGTAGCCAGTAGGTGCCCGGAGGAAACAGCGTGTGAATGCCCGCGAGCCAGTCGGCTCGGGCGATGCGGTACGCGGCGACGAACTCCTTGTTGCGTTGGAGGACCTCGATGCGTAGCCATTTGCTGCGCGACGCGACACGCGGG
>JANOPP010000738.1:0-1766 GCA_031421915.1 Myxococcales bacterium
GAGCGCGGCCACAACCCAACGGCGTGACCGAGCGACAACCTTGCGAGCGCCACAATTTGACGGCGGTTCAGTCGTGCTGCTGCCCGACAGCTCGCCGCACCTTCTTCATCCGGCGGGCGAGAACGCGAAATGGCTCAGTAGCCCTCCAGCTACTGCTCGACAGGACCGCAGCGAGCGCTGCTGCCGAGTCGGTGTCGGGCGTGCTGACCGCGACCTCGGGTAACCGATCTACTGTTCGGAAGAACTCCACCAGACGCGCTGCGAAGCCGTCCCAGGTGTAGCGGGTGACCGCCTCGCGTAGCCCTGCCACCCGACGTGCGGACTCGGTCTCGTCCGAGAGCAGCGAGACCAGATCACTGGCATGCTGCTCGACGGACCAGCCTCGGGGGAGGCCACGCAGCTGTGCGATCTCGTTGAGCGGTCCGAAGTCGGTGAAGACTGAGGGGGTGCCCATGGCCGCTGCTTCATACGGGATGAAGCCGAATCCCTCGGCGCTCGTCGGGTAGTGCACCACGGCGGCGTTTGCGAGAAGCCAAGTTCGGCTGGTGGTGCTGACGTGTCCGACCCTGTAGACGGTGCCCCGCTCGTCTGTGTGGCTGCCGATCAGGTCGTCCTCCGCGCTTTGCGAGCTTTTGTTGCTGACATGCATCCCGACGAGAACAAGGTCGCACGACGGGCCTTCCTGTAGCACCCGCTCCCACACCTTGATCGCAAAATCACGGTTCTTGTGATGGAAGTCGTTGCCCAGCACCAGCACGAAACGCCGGCCACCAAGCACCCTGACGAGGCCGTGAAGATCGGAATCCGGAGTATCGGGAGCATGCTCGAATGTGATGTGATCCAGTCCCAACGGCAGCGGCAGAACCCGTTTCCGATCGATGAGCGGCACCTCCGACAACAGACGCGTCGCCACATCCGCGCTGATTGTGACCACACCGTCGACGTAGAGCGCCGCTCGGCGCTGCAAGGACCGAAACCGCTCCCATTCCTGCTCGGAGCGATGGTATGAGACAACGTCGTAGGCGATCAGATCGAGACACGTCGTCACAACCCGTTCGGCTAGCCGACGCGCCTCCGCGATCGGGCTCACGCCCGCTGGGTGGTACGGGAACCACGCAACATCGCAAATCGGTAGTTTCTCGGCCGCGTCGACCATGTGGATCTTGGGGTCCACTAGCAGGTGATTCGCATACGCCGGGAGCTGGTCGAGCCCGAAGAGCCAGATCTCGGCAACGGACTGTTGTTTCGCGAGTGCGCTTAACGCCTCAGTGGTCAGCACCTGCGATCCCGTCTGCTGCGGCCGAAGCCACGTGACGTCTACGGCCACGCGCAACGGATCCGGTCGGGGCTGGTAACGGCGAATCGCCGCATGATGCGCGCTACTTGATTCGTCGATCTCGAGCGAATCGATGGCCGCCGGTGCAAGCAACGCCTCGGCGAGCATCACGTCGGCATCATCGGTCATCCACCAGTCGTGCCACAGACCCCTCTGCGATGCGCGTCGCATCCAGGCGACCAATGTCGCTGGATCTGCGGCGTCGAGTGGTCCGAGCAGATCATCGAGATCGCTTGCCACAGCGATGAGCGGGCCGGTCGGGGCTGAGCCGCGCAACCACTCTCCTGGGCAACCTGACAACGGAACGAGCGACAGCGATGCGATGCGTGGATCGGAGTCGAGGCGGGTCATAAACTCGGCCCTTCGCTCCTCTGTCAGTAACGCTGTGTTGCCGACCAGGACAAGTGCTCGACCCCGCCCAGATCGAATG
>JANOPP010000739.1:0-8834 GCA_031421915.1 Myxococcales bacterium
AGTGTCGCCACCGACGAGCGCGGGTACCACCTGCACCGGGATCACCGGTGACCAGGGACCCACCCGGTGGCGCGGCGACGGTTCTTCGCCTTGGCAGCGCGGTCCAGCGACGAGCGCGAGTCCGTCCGCGTTGTGCGGCGGCGTCCGGGTGTGACCCGGCGAGACGTTCATGATCAGGTTGTGTGCTTCGACTGGCGATATCCCTTTCCGTCAAAGATGAAGTGCTCGGCTCGCTCGGTGAGCCGCTCGGCGATGACCTGGGCGTTGAGCGCATCAGGGAAGACCTTGGGCCAGTCCTTGAAGAGACGGTTGCTCGTGATGCAGGTCGAGCGCCGGTACTCGTAGCGCTCCGAGATGACCTGGAAGGCGAGATTGGCCTGCGTCGGATCCATCGCGAGCACGGCGAAGTCGTCGACGACGAGGAAGTCGGCGAGGCAGTACCGCCGGAGCGTGCGCTCGAGCTGGCCGTGCAGTTCGGCGCCGGCGAGATCGTTGAGCATGCGGGTCGCGCTCGTGAGGACGACGCGGCGCGCGGCCTGACATGCGCGGTACGCGAGCGCCCTGGCGAGGAAGGTCTTGCCCGCGCCGGGTACGCCGATGAAAAGCGGATTGATCCCGTTGTCGAGAAACGTCAGGTCGTGGAGTGCGAGGTAGCGCGCGCGGAGCTTCTTGCGGACGGCGTCGAAGTCGAAGTCGAAGCCATCGACGGTGTTGAGCTCGGGGAAGCGAGCCGCCTTGACGCGACGGTCGACCGCGCCCTTCATGCGGTGAGCACGCTCGTCGTCGCAGAGCCGGTGGACGACGTCGAGCGAGGTGAGGTTGTCTTTGCCCGCCTTGTCGAGCAGCGCGGGGAGAAGCTGCACCATCCCGTGCAGCCGCAGCGCGCGCAGCTTCTGGAGCAGTAGATCAAGCGTGTCGTCGTCAGCGCGTTTCATCGCACTCCTCATCGGTGATAGGTGGCGTGCCCGGATCGAGCGTCATCGGCGTAGGCACGAGCCGGTCGTAGAGCGAGAGGTCGGGCTCGCGAAGCGAGAGTGCGTCGAGGACCGGATCTCCCAGGCGCAGCGGCGGCGCCGACGGAGTGAGTCCCTTCTTGTGACGGAGGACGTACTCGACGTACTCGGCACCGACGTGTCCGGTGGCCATCACGTCGGCGATCGCGTCGCGCGTGGCGCGCTCGCCGAAGAGCTCGACGAGAAAGATCAGTCGCACGGTCTCGCGATGGATCGATCGTCCGCCGGCGGCGAGGATCTTGAAGTACGAGGTGCCCATGTCGTCAAGACCGACGAGTCCGGGCGGTAGTGCCGCGGCCGCCGCGCGCGGCTTCTGCTGCAGGAGGCCTTCGCGATGCGAGGGGTGCTCGATGTCTTCGCCAGCCTTCCACGATCGCCGATGCACGGCGACCTGCTTGCGCCCGAGGAAGATCGCGACGGTGTCATCGTCGGCACGCACCAGGACGGTCTGGCTCGTGAGTCGCCACGGCACGCTGTAACGGTTCCGGTCGAAGGTCACGCGAAAGGTCTTCGTCACCGTGCTGGTCTCGACGTCGTCGACGTCGAAGGCCGCATCGGAGATCGGCTTGAGATGACGTCTCTCCTCGTGCCGAAACACGAGAGCCGGCACCTTGCCGGTCTCCTGGTGGACGCGGTTGTTGGCGATGTCGTCGCGCCACCGCGCAGCCTGCGTGTTGAGGTCCAGCAGATCGGCGAAGCGACGACCGGGCCAGAAGCGGCTGCGCACGAAACCGATCGGACGTTCGACGCGGCCCTTCTCGTTGCCCCTCCGGACATTGCAGGCGACTGCGGCGAAGTCGCGGGTCCTCGCGTACTCGAGGAAGCGACGATTGAAGACGGTGGCGTGTGGCGTGTGCGAGAGCACGACGGTCTTCATGTTGTCGAAGATGTCCGCGACCGCGGAGCCGCCGAAGAAGCGCAGGCCGCGCTCCATGCAGCGCAGAAATGTTCCCATCGCCTGGCTCACCGTGAATTCGAGGTAGAGGTAGCGCGAGTGGCACGCGGCCATCACAAACGCGCTCACGCGTCGAGGACAGCCAGGCACTGCGAAGCCGAAGTCCGCCCAGTCGACCTGAAACGCCGAGCCTGGCGCGAAGCTCAGCGTGAGAAACGCTTCCTTGCTCGCGCGCGGACGCAGGCCGCGCAGGCGATCGCGCAAGATCGAGATGCCGCCGGTGTAGCCGAGCGGTCGGAGTCGTTCGAGCACGCCGGGGGCGGTCAGCTCCGGCGTGTCGTCGACGAGCTTCCGGATCGCCGCATCGTACGTGTCGAGCAGTGATCCACGCGGCTCCTTCAGCACGGGCGGGCGCACGGGCGCGCGACCGAGGAGCTTGCGTACCTTCTTGCGCGTGATCAGCAGACGACGCGAGATCGCGCGGATCGACAAGCCCTCGATCAGCGAGAGCCGAAGCGCCTCGGACAGATGACTCGCTTCCGGCGATGCCGACGATGGCGCAGTCTTGGCCACGCTATTCTCCGTCGCGGACGAGCCACGGCATGCGCTGTTGCCGGAGCTCCGCGAAGTCACCGATGCCGCGGATGCGTTGCTCGCGTCGGTGGCGGGCTTCGAGCTCGCGCACTTCGACCTCGTAGAAGACCGAGCGAATCCCACGGCCCATTTCGTCGGTGAGGCCGAGGCAGAATCCGGCCGCCCGGGCGTCCACACACAAGACAACGCGGAGCTTCGCGTCGAGCCAGAGTGATACGCCCTCGAGAAACGTCGTCGCCGCTCGTTCGTGGCGCACCTTCGAGGGCGCCGGCAGCAACGCCCGCAATAGCTCGTCGGGCCCGTGACTCACGAGCGCGCTTGTCCCGATCGTCGTCGGGACCATGACCACCGTGTATTCCATCTGCGTTCGGTTCACCGTCGGGGATGGACGAGCTCTCCGCGAGCATCGTCGGGCCGACCGGCGCGGAGCATTCAGCACCGCGCGCAACTTCCTGCCTACGTGCATCAGGTATCGCGACGAGTTCAGCGTTCTTGGCCGCACGCGCGAGTCGTTGCTCGCGTCGGTCTTGCTTCCCTTCGTCGCCCAGACTCCGTTCGTGCCGCGCGCTCGCTACTCGATGGCTCGCTGCACAGCCAAGTCTCCGACATTCGGCGCCGCAGTATCCCTGCCCGCGATAGTCCCGTCGGCAGACCACGAACACCTCGACGCACCAGCAGCACGCCAACTCGTAAACGGGAACGGTCGCTTCCAAGGCTCTGGCTGCGACCGCCAGAAATTTGGAAGTAGCCCCGGACCGTGGGACGAATGATTCGTCGAACGCCCGGCTCTGGGTCTACGACCGAAGGCTCGAGCTGATGACTCGGGCCTTCACTCTTTTCGGTGCGTGCGCATCATCCCGGCGCGTGCCATCTCGGGGCCACTTCTTCACCCCCGGCCCCCTGGTCACCGGTGATGTTGGTGGAAGTGGTCCTCCTCGACCCCGGTGGTGACAATCAAGCGACCGACGCGTTTCCAGGTGCATCTCTGCTTTCAGCGGGCAACCTCTGTCGACAGACCGTGGAACAGATCGCCTTCATTCTCTGTGTCTATGGCGGTGTTCCGAAGGAGAAGTACCTGAGGCCAAACCGCCAGCTCAAGTTGCTTCATTCGGTTCTGAAGGCGCTCGGCGCGAAAGACCCAATCGCGAAACGCACACATTGGACGATCGCAAGAAAGCGCGGGCCGCGCATCGCGAAGTTCGTGAGACTTCGCGTGCGGCTCGACCAATGGCGCAACTGGTTCAACGAGACGTCGCATTACTCCGCGCCGGGACACCGTCGTTCAATTGGAGAGGCGCACGTTCGCGCATTCCTACAGGAGCTAAGAACCCTCATCGACGGCAAGGACTTCGGACTTGTCGGCGCGGCGTACAACGAGATCATGTCCGATGGTTCACTCCGTGCCGATCTTGCCGACGATCCCGAGAACACTCCGGCGATTTTTCAAACGATCGTGATGAGGGTCAAGGACATCCAGCTAACCGCGGAGAAGCGCCTCGGAATTCACTTTGCACGCGGAGAATTCCAGGTTCTTCCCGACGACGCAGAGCGCAAACCTCGAAGGTTGAGGGGGCTCGCGATCGTTCGTGGCGAGCGCACGCCAGTGCTGAGAATGAGAGTTGTCAACGAGCGGGGACTGCCGATCGATCTGACCAACTTCGAATCAATTCTTAGGTCGATGATGACTGACAAGAGAGATCAAGCACGCGTGAAGCGGCGCATGAAGCGCCTCGGGTTCAGGCTGATCATCGGACAGCACAGACCGTGACCGGACTTGCATCAGCTCTCGGATGCACCCCTGCAGCAGCACGTAGGTCGCCAGTGCTCGAACAGAAGCTGTCGGTCAACGTCGGCTCTCACGCACCAACCAGCACCGACCGAGAAGATCAATGACTCTCGCGATTGCGATGGCACTCGACGGCGAAGCGCTCTTGGCTGCGGACGGGCGCGTGACATGGAGAGTCGGCGACGATCCTCACGGGGGCCAAAGAGACGACGCTAGAAAGGTATTTCGAGTTGGTCGCTTTGGGATCGCTAGCTTCGGATCTGGTGCCGATCCCGGCTCTTCCGTCGAAGAGCTTAGATCGCCGTCGACTGTCGCGGAGCTGGCCTTCGAGCTGCACCGACGTCTCGATGCGTCTGCGCGGCTCGCGCGAGAACAAAGTCAGGATCCGAAGTGTCGACACTCGCTCTATGTCGTTGGGTTCGAAGGACCCGTCCTTCAGCTCTGTCGCTTGCAGATGCCCAGCGAACCGCCCGAGCTAGTTCGGCTGGTGCACTCCGCAACAGCGTGGATGTGGGCGAGCAACAACGACGGGGCCCCGTTCGATTGGTACGGCGTGAGACCGGCAAACATAGACGACGCCCATCGCGTGGCTGCGGAGCACTTTCGCCGCGGGCAGGAGGCGTCCTCGGCGATAGGCGGGGACTGTCTGTACCTGCACGTCACGCGCGACCGCGCCTTGTGGCGCGCTCCGCTTTGATCCGCTGGAGCCTCATCGAAACGATCTTCACACGCGGTCAGCGTCGACGATGGAGACGCGGCGAGTGCGCTGGCGCGATTTGCCAACGCCAGCCAGCCCCCTTTCGAGAACGAGCTCACATGCCGGACAGGGCAAGCTGGGCTTTAGTCTTCAACAGCCCCTGTTGCTGTCGGCAAAGCAGTTCCGACCAACCGTCTCCCAGTTCATCAAACGCCAAGTCCCCGCTCCGACGTCAGCGTACAGCCAATCTCCATCCTCGTTCTCTCGCACCACATGGAGCTCGACCTCCAACTTCCGAGCATTCACTTCGAGGTCGACCTCGAATGCGACCATCGTGGGGGCACGATGCGAAGCCGCCCGAATCGAGAAGCTATCAAGGCGCGTTGGACGAAAGAGCTTTCCTACACGACCAGCTTTTTGAGAATCCGAGAGCACGTCGGCTCCAAACGAAGCGTCTTTTCCCATCGCGCCATAGTCCCTGCGTAGCCAAGCGGTCAGGAACTCGACGAGAAGCCGCTCGGGAGTTCCGGCTCGGTAGTCCTCAATCGATCCAGTTGCAGGAAAGTCGACGCCGACTCGAAGAGACGTCGATCTCCACTCGCGCCATCGCTGTTGATTGTTGATCTGCTGCGTGAAGGATCTCCATCGTGCGAGAAGGCCCTTCTGCGGCTCCGGAGGCGGGGCACGACGCTTGCCCTGTTCAATCCTTCGGGCCCATTCGCCCAATGCAAACAGAGTTCCCCAGCACTTGGCGGCGACCACTTGGTTTGCAAAGCCCAGGTCACGACCGTGAAGAATCCCGTGCCTATGCGGAATCCAAATCGACTCGGTTCGTCGCTTCTGACGTGGGGTGCACATCGCGTTCTTGAGTGCCGGAAGTGCCGTTGGATGTCCTTCAACGCTGTCCCACGCAGTAAGGTTCGCGCGTTCCGAAAAGAAGCTTTCATTGCTCTCGGCCGCATCTGTGGCGAGTCCATCAATGAGCGTCAGTACGACCGGGACCGATGCGTGATAGCGGCCAGCTAAATAGTCTTCCTTCGCCAGTGTCGCCAGCTCTAGTCGGTCGCTGAAATGCTCGAGGCTTCCCATCCTCATGAGCGTATGAGTTAGGTGTTCCTCGTCATAGATGCTCGCAAGGATCTCCTCGCCACGCTCGCAGTCGCCTGCCTCACCGAGGCGGATCGCGTCAAGCAACGCTTGGTGCTTCATCGAACCGTGGGCAACCCAGCCACGCTTCACGTAGAGAAAATTGAATCGATCGGCGAGGTCAAGGTGCCCCGCGACCTCGGAAGCAAGTTTGCTGGCTTCCTCGGCTCTGAGAAGATGCTCAGCTGCATTGAGTCCGAGGAGCCGTGCGATCGGTGAAATACGACGCACTATCCCTGCATAGACCTTGATGATGGCTGCGTACGATTCCATCGTCTTGAACGACGGAAGGTCGGCAATCTTCGACGGGTCTGCGGTCGGGGCTGGGCGACGCGGCATGGGCATCCTTGACGATTGTTCGGGACAGAGTCTGAAACGGCAGTTCAGTGCAAGACGAACACTGACCGTTGAGCCGCTCGATCATCACTTGCGGCAACCAGGGACAGGCGGCGGCACTCTGCATCGGGCGGCGTTGGCGGTGCAACTGGTACGAGAGTGGAGCGAGATTGACCAGCCATCAGTGTCGGTGCCGATCGCGACACCGGAGCGTCGTTAGATTGGTGGACACCACGCGCAGCGCGTCACGCGTCGAAGCGTTGCCATGCGGTAGGGTTCCTCGGTGGAATCTGGACCTCGTCAAACCGAAGAGCGCCTGCGGCACCACCTCGACACGCGTCAACCGGAGCGTGAAGGCATGTGCCTGGCACTGCTCCCGTTACTAGGACCCTATACGCGTGAGCAGCCACGACGGCCGAAAGGCGGTCCAGACGGAGGGCGAGACATCGAGGCGCTTTTTGAGGGAGCGACCGTGGTGTGGGCTGGCGTCGGATTCCGGAACGGCGGTGGGAACGACGATACCGCTCGCAAGGAAGCCGACGCGAAGTATCGCGGCGATCTGAAGCGAATGCTCGAGGAGAACGACCAGCTCCGAGCATTCGTTTTCTTCACGAACGTCGATCTGCCTCCGTCGCATCATGACGAGCTGAAATCTCACGCTCGCTCACTCGGCATGACGCACGCCGAGATCTTCGATTTCGAGCGACTACGGCACGTGCTGGATAGCCCAGAGGGGTTGATCGCCCGGCTTCAGTATCTGGGGATCCCCATGTCACCGACTGAACAGGCCGCGCTCGTCTCCAAGTTCGGACGAGAACTCCAGCGCGTAGTGACGACACGACTTGATCGAGTGGAGCGAACGCTCAGCGACATGGAGCATTTCATGGCGTTCCAGAAACCGATCTTTCGAGTCGAAGTATTCGTCGAGTTGACCGAGTCCATCAGCAGCGCGGATCTCGGCGACCAGGCGCTCCTTTTTCACATCTCGGGCCTACGCGATCTGAACGAGGGCTTCGTCTGCTTCTGCAGGAACGACCTGGCTCATGCGCACAGTCAATCGTCACTTGTGTTCCAGCTGACAACGTGGACCGAGGGCGGGATCCTGCCGGGGGCGCAGAGTCTCGTGCAGCAAAGGTCAACCGCAAGTGCCAACCCGAAGCTGATCATTGCGACGGCAGCTCTTTCAATGTTGCGTGTTGGGTCGCAGTACGTGCGTCTCATCGACTTGCTGTTCTTGCGCCTACAAGCGATCTGCACCGCAGGAATTCACCAGCGAGTGAAGCGCATCGCGATCGACGTGAACGGGTACGAGCTGTTCAAGTGCAGCCCAGACTCGAGCAGCGAGGTAACTGAACTGAATCTGCCGAAAGGACTCGCGTTCGACGCGACCAAACACAGATGGATCTCGTTGGTGCAGCTGGCGCATCGCGACTGTTTCTTCAACCCGCCGAGACCATCGGGTCGCTTGCAACCTCTTACCTTGACCGTCGAGAAGGTCGAACCTGGGTCAGCCGGTCCGCCGGCGCTGCCCGTCTATGTCGACGACGGTGAAGAGGGTTGATGAAGCTCGACGGCCAGGAGAGCCTCGCAGTGGCGCAACTGCCGATTTCGGCGGTCGATGACCAAGACAACATCGCCGATGACGAACGTGCGCGTCTGCATACCGCGCTGGATAGATCGCTGAAGGACGCAGCCGCTGGGCGACTTCATCGTGCGGAATACTTCTCGACGAGCTACGCGCACGCCATCGTGTGCGTTTTCGCGTCCAGGTCACAGCGAGGGCTCGCCAAGATCTTCTCGAGGTGGACGAGTGGTGAACGGCGATCGCCCGAAGCCAGGACCTGACTTTGCGCGAGTTCAGTCTCACCGTTGGGCCGAACGGTGCACGGAGGAGCGTGTCGTTGAAGTCCACGCGCGGCCGGACGTATTCTCGCGAGTGCGAGGTCGGCGTACGATCAGCTCAGCCGCAGGATCTCCGCGATGCCATCCCATCCGTTGTCGAAGCTCACGAAGTGTTTGCATCCCAACTCAGCGCCAAAGGCCACGTGCATCGCGTCCATCGAATCAAGCGTCGGATACTTGGAGAGCAACAGTGCGTGCGCATCACGTAGCCGTACGCCTGCGAGCGCTGCATCGAGCACGACGCCTGAGGGGCTCACCACGACAGGGTGTTCCACGGTGATCGAGTACGTCTTGAGTTCCTTAGCGGCGAGCTTGAGCACGGCCAGTACGTGACTTTGGACGGTTTTCTGGTCTATCGCAGCCTGGCCGGGGTTAGCCTTCTTGAAATCCTTCCAAGAAGGGTACCCGTGGGCCTTGGCCAAGTCGGCTTGCTTCTTGTTGCGCGCAGTCGCGGCGAGTTCTTCG
>JANOPP010000740.1:0-8750 GCA_031421915.1 Myxococcales bacterium
CGGCTGTCCGGGCACGATGCCGTACGCGCGACCGCCCGAGCCGCGGCCAGCGGCGACCGGTGGCTTGCACACGCCGTAGTCGACGGGCGCGGACTGCGCGAGATCGAGGTAGAGGCCCGACGTCCGCGCGGCACCGCGCGGGTTGTGGCAGTTCGCGCAGTTGATATCGAGCCATGCGCGGGCGCGCGCATCGAGCGATCCAGTCGACGGTTCGAACGCAGCGGGCGCACGCGGCCACGTGGCGGGCGGTGGTGCCCCGGTCAGCGCGCCGCGCGCGACGAGATCCTCGAGGAGGCCGTCGCGATTGATGTGGCGGGCCTTGGGTCCGAGGAGATCGATCGTGTCGTCGTGCTCGGCGTGACAGTTCTTGCACTGGTTCTTGTTCGGGACCGCGTAGGCGTTCGTGCGCTCGCTGCCGTCGTCGTGGGTCCAGGACGTGTCGAGCATCGCGCCGGCGATCGCGAGCGTGGCGTCGGACGGATCGTTCTCGGCGTAGACGTACGAGGCGCCGGTCCAGCCGTCGTCGGCGCGAACGAGGAGGCGCGTCTCCAGGAGGCGCCTGCCCTGCCCCGGATCGCGGCGATCGGCGAGGTAACCGAACGTCTTGATGACGACGGCGCCGGTCGGCATCGCGAACGCATCTGCGGCGCTCCATTGCATCGCCGAACCGGGCGGCAGCCAGAGGAAGCGGTCCTTGACCGCGTAGTCGGAGAACAGCGGCGTGTTGAGCGCGTACGGGATGACGCCATCGGCGGGTGTCTGCGTCGCGATGTCGGCGAACAGCTCGTAGCTCGAGAGCCGATCACAGAACGTTCCACTGGCGATCGAGCATGTAGGCTCGTCGCCATCGCCGCAGGCGACGAGCGTCAGGAGGAGCAGCGCGCGCTTCACAGATCGACCGCGGGCAGCGGCGCGTGGGTGCAATCGTGTGGTGCCATCGACTCGCTCGGAAGGTCGCCCATGTTGAGTGGCCACCCGAGGTTGATGAAGTTCGCATCGCCGTTGCCGCGGATGCACAGCTTGTCACCCGGAGTGCCAGGCACCCGCAGCGGATCGATCACGCCATCCCACGCGATGTCGGGAACGATGAACGGGCCGTTGGGGCGCAGCTCGCCGATCGCGGTGATCATCGCGGCGCCGAGCTCGCCGGTCGGCACGTCCGCGGTGCCGGCAAGCAGGTTGTCGTGGAGGTAGATCGCCGTCGGATACTGGTCGTACTGCGGATCGGTGAACGACCCGATCGGCTCGTAGCTGATCACGCCGATGTTGATCGACTTGTGATCGCGGATCTCGTTGTCGAACACCTCTACCTGGTGAGCGGCGAGGATCGCGATGCCAGTTCCCGTCGGGACCCTGCCGACGATATTGCCGGGGGGCGCGAAGTTCTCCGTGTTGTTCTCGACGATCTCGTTGGCGTACACCCGGGTTCCTGCGCCGTTCGCGACGTCGAGGCCCGGCAGGTTGAAGACGAGGATGCCGCCGGTGTTGTTGGTCGCGAGGTTGCCGTAGACATCGGCGAACGTGGAGTTCTCGATCTCGATCCCGGCGACGTTGAACGCCGCGCGGTTGTTGCGGACCGCGATGCGGTGCGACTGACCGACGTAGATGCCGGCGTCGGACGCGCCTTCCACGGCGGAGTCCTCGATCAGCACGTCCTCGCACTGCACGGGGTACAGGCCGTACGCGCCGTTCGTCTCCTTGGGCCCGCCGGTCCATTCGACGCGGACGTCGCGGATCGTCACGCCCTTCACGCCGAGCACCTTGAGCGAGTCGCCGGCCGTGTCCTCGATCCCGAGGTCGTGGATCAGAAAGTCATTGCCCGTGATCAGGATTCCCTGCGCACCCGAGGTCTGCCCCTTGAACGAGAGCGTCGTCTCGTCCGAGCCCGCGCCCGTGATCGTCACGCGGTCGACATCCATCGAGAGGTCGGTCGTGAACCGGAACGTCCCGGGGCCGAACGCGATCGTGCCGCCAGCCTCGATCTCGATCATCGCGGTCTGGACCTCGGTCACACTCGCGCCCTCGGCGAGCCCGATGCAAACACCGGAGACGCCCTCGCACGGGTCCTCCTCTCCACACGCTGCCAGGAGACCTGTTGCGACGAGGAACGTGGCGATCAAACGCATGCGAAGGGAATCGCCGAATCGGTCGGACCGGTCAAGCGCATACCTTCCGGTACCCGATTGTGAGGGCGCTACAGATCGAGCTTCTCGCGCCAGGTCGCCGCAGCGCCTGCACCGAACGGGACGTCTGCGAGCACCTCGCGGACGCAGCTCGCCGACGCAGCGGGGAGATCGGTGTCGATCACGTTGAGGAACCCGACGGCGCCCGAGGCGTCGACGGCGATCTCGATCTGAACGTAGGTGTCGGTCACGCCGGCCTTGGCGATCGATCGTGTGCAGCGTCCGAGGCGCGCCTGATCGATCCCGGCGCGAAGCTGGCGGCGACGCTCGGCGACACCGGCGGTCTTCGGCGGCTCGGCCGGGACGTCGACGCGAGCGGGCTTGCCGCCCGGGGTGGGCGCGGCGACATCGACCCAGCCGGCGCGGCGGAACCGGCCCGCTGAGTCGGCAGCCTCGACCGTATGGCGACCCGGCATCACGCGGACGAGCATCGGTGCGAGACCGAGCTCGACGCCGTCGATGCGAACGTCGCGACGCCCGACGGTCGCGATCTCGAGTGGCGCGGAGCCGGCGGTAAGCGCGTCGAGGTCCCACATCGGGACGCGCACCGGATCGGCCTTGGTCAACGCGGCGAGCTCGGCGACCGAGAGCGGAACGACGAGATCGGGGGTGACCGCGACGCCTGGCGCGAGCTTCACGCGGCGCGCGGTGCCGACATCGATCTGCGCGTTGCGATCGCGCACCGCGACCAGGCCGTGGCGACACTCGACGGTCGTCGCAGCCGGCTCGCGGCTGACGCGGAACCGCGTACCGCGGACCTCGACGGTGTGCTCGCCAGCGACGACCACGAACCGCTGGCCGGCGAGGCGCGGCGCGACCTCGAGATCGATCGTGCCGTTGACCACGAGCTCGATCATCTCGACGTCGAACCGACGGAGCTCGAGTGTCGAGCTCGGTCCGAGTGCGAGTGCGCTGGCGTCACCGAACTGGAGATCGATGCGGCCCTCGCCAGTCGCGATCACGGTGCCCGCGCCGAGCCGGCGCGCGAACAGATCGGTGGGACGAGCGCCGTCGATCATCACGTCACCGCTCGACATCGAGCCCGTGGTGCGGACGACGAGTGCGGCGAGGGCGGCGGGGGCCGTCGCCACGGGTGCGGGCACCGGGGCCGGCGGCGACACGGGACGAACTGCCTCGGCGATCGGCGCTGCGCGTTCGTGCGGGACGTCGCCGCTAGTGACGAGCGCGAGCGCACCGGCTGCCGTTGCGGCGAGCGCGGCCCACGCGAGGTTCGGGATCCGGCGGCGCGGCGGCTGCGACTGCGCGCGCTTCTCCTTTGACACGGACCAGTGAACGCGGGCGCGTACCGAATCCCACGGCAGCTCGGGCGGGGTCTGCGTGCGGATCGTGCCGTAGCTGTCGCTCGCACGACCGACGCGATCGCGCGAGCGAGCGCACGCCGTGCAGGTCTCGGCGTGGCGATCCATCACGGCGCGCTCGCTATCGTCGAGCTTGCCCGCGAACGCATCGGCCCAGCGGTGTGGCTTGATGTGCCGACTCACGCGTCGCCATCCTTGTCGTCGGAAGGTGCGGGCGGAGCATCCTCCCCGGCGATCACGCGATAGAACTCGCGCCGCGCGTAGAACAGGCGCGTGCGCACCGTGACGGGATTGGAGTCGACGAGGTACGCGATCTCCTTGAGGTCGAGTCCTTCGATCTCGTGGAGGTAGAGAACGATCCGCTTCTTGGGCGCGAGCGTCTCGAGCGCGCGATAGACGCGCGCCTGATCCTGGCGACGCTCGAGCGTGCGATCAGGTTGCTCCGGGCGCTCGACGAGGCTCGGATCGGCGTTCGCCGAATCGAGATCGTTGACGCCGATCGCTGGCGGGCGCCGCTTTCGGGTCCGGATCCGGCCGAGTGCCACGTTGACGCAGATCCGGTAGATCCAGGTGGAGAGGCGCGCGTCGCCGCGAAACCGCTCGAGCCCGCGGAACGCGATCACGAAGACCTCTTGCACGAGATCATCGAGGTCCGTGCGGTCGCCGAGGACGCGGTACAGGTTGCCGGCGATCGAGCGGCGGAACCGGTGATAGAACTCGTCGTGAGCCCCGCGCTCGTCGGCTCGGCAGCGCGCGATCAGATCGGCCTCGTCGGCCGGCCCGAGCGCTGCCGATGACCCCGTATCCCGCTTCACTGGACCCAGCATAACGTGTCAGGACGTTAGTAGCCGGGCTGGGTTACGGCGTTCATTCAGGGGTTCAGTCGACCCGGAACAGCTCGACCCGGGTACCCCCAGGTGCGACACCCAGCCCACCTGCCGGGTCGACCTCGACGACGAGGAAGTGGCGGTCGATCCCATCCCCACGCATCGGCTGGGCCCCGCCCCCGCCGGAGATGAACGCAGGGATGCCGCCATTCTCGTAGGCGACGTAGGTGTGGATGTGGCCGTACAGGGTGAGGTCGAGGTGCCCCTCGACCAGCCGCGAGAGCAGGCGCTGGCCGTCCCGCGTGCTGCGAAACGACCCGTAGCGGACGCCGGTCGGATCGATCGGCGGCATGTGGGTCAGGAACACGTGCGTTCGATCGGCGGCGGCGGCGAACCAGTCGTCGAGCCAGTCCTCGACCATCGGATCGATCGCGGCATCTCCCGAGTCGGCGTAGGTGAACACCGCGCCCTTGAACTCGAACTGAAAGCTCGCACGCCCGAACCGTTCGAAGTAGCGCGTCTGATCCTCCCACAGCTCGTGATTGCCGAGCGTCGTGTAGAACGGGATGTCGAGGGTGACGAGCTGGCGCTCGAACAGCTCGTACTCGGCGACCTCCGAGCGCTGCGTGATGTCTCCCATCGCGACCACGAACCGCAGGTCGGGAACCGCGGAGATCGCCTCGAACACGTCGTCGACGACGGGCAGCGCATCCTGGATGTCGGCCATCGCCGCGACCTTGAACGGCTCGTGCACGGACGCATCGGGCGAGCCGACGTGGAGTGCGTGCGTGCCCGCGGCGAGCGGGACCTCGAACGACGCGACCGTCGGATGCGTGTCCGGCGCACGCGTGTATGCCGTTCCGGCGACGACGAGCGTCGCATCGGGGAGCATGTTGCGAACGAGGATCTGCCACGTGCCCGCCGCGGTCGAGCCAACGACGAGCTCGATCTCGAGCACCGGCGCGTTCGCCCACAGCTCGAGCCGGTGATCCGTCAGATCGCGCACCGCCGCGAGGCCGCCCGCGACGCGCACGCTCGCATCGCTGATCGCCGCGGCGCCGACGTCGAGCTCGAGCAACGCCCGGGACTCGCTCGGGCGCGTGCATCCTGCGACGGCGAGGAGAATCGCAACGAGACGCTTCACGGCGGACCTCCCTGGTAGCGCAGCACCAGCGTCCCCACCCACGCGCTGCCGAGCTCGATCTCGCTGCGCACGGCCCAGGGTCCGGCGATCCGCAGATCGAGGATCCCACCGACGCTGCCGACGAAGCCGGCCGCGCGACCGGCCGCGATGCCACCCGCGAGCTGATCGCGACGGTGATCGTAGAACGCGGCGATCTCGCCACGGCGCCCGAGGTACGCGCCGAACGCGAACCGCGACAGGAGCAACGATCCGATCTCGTGCTCGCGGCCGCCCGCCAGTGCGATGCGCTCGGCACCGAGTCCTGCACCGAGCTCGCCGAACGTGCCACGCAGCAGGGGGTCGATCCGGGTAAGGTCGACGCGTCCGATCGCCTCGATCTCCGCGGTCACGACGCGCACGCGATCGTCATCGTCGTCGCGCCCACGCAGGCCACCACGGATCCACAGGCCACTGCCGTCTTCGATCACGTTCCCGGTGGCGGCGGCTCCGAGGATCCGAACGCGAGCGCCGAGCTCGCCGTACGTCGCGGCGCCGCGCGCATCCTGGTGCGCACCCGCGGAGAGCTCGACGCGCCCGAGCGTGATGTGTGCCGCGCCGCGCAGGAGTGCACGCTCGCGATACGCGTCGTGCAACCACGTGGCGCCGACCTCGATCGACCAGGGCACCCGCGCACGTGCCTCGCCAGCGACGCACGGACCACCTGCCGCGACCCACAGGTCGGCGAACCACGACGTCATGAACAGGCCCGTGCCGGCGACGACGAGCGGCACCGACGGAAGGATCGTGTACGGGTTGCCACGTGAGACCCCGAGCGGAAGTCCCCCGAGCAGCATCGCGCTGAACCCGAGGCCTCCCATCCACGCGAGCCGCTTCGCCGTCGGTTCCTTGCGCGCGATCTTGCTGCCGAGGCCTCGAACGATCACGCCCGGGACGATCGAGGCGGCGCTCGCGAGTGCCTGGCGCTGCTTCGAGATCGGGCGCGGTGGCTCCTCGTCCGCGACCGCCGGGCGTGCCGCGAGCAGCACCGCGATCGCCGCGATCGATACAACTCCTCGCACGACGGCCGCAGCGTAGCGGATCCGCGGCTAGCGGCGCGTTGGCAGCACGACGAAGTCGAGATCGCGATCGAGCTGACAGCGCAGCGAGTCCTCGTCCCCGACACTCTCGAACGTGCAGAAGGCCTCGTCGGCGGCGGACACCGCCTTGCCCTTGTTCGGGAACGTCAACACGATGCGGTTTCCCTCGAGCCGCCACTGCCCCTTGAACGGCAGGTCATAGACCTGGCCCGAGCACGAAGACTTGATGCGGATCCGCACCACGCGATCGCGCGTCGCGGTCAGCCGGACCTCGGGCTTGTCGCACGACGTGCCGGTCTGCTCCCACTGACCGCCGAGGCCCATCAGCTTCTCGTAGGCGCTCGTGCCCTTGCGATCGAGGCCGACCTTGTCGCGAAACGTCGGATCAGCGCGAAGCGCCGCGAACGCGGGATCGAAGCGGGCCTCGACGAGTAGCTCGATCGCATCGGGGCGCTTGGACGCGGCGAGCTGGCTCAGCCCCGCGAGTGCCGCCTGCTTGTCCTTCTTGCGAGCGTGAATGACGGAGAGCTGGTACTGCGCCTCGGCGTTGTCGGCGTCGACCGCGAGCACGCCTGCCCACGCGCCAGCCGCCTTCGTCTTCGACGCCTTGCGCGCGGTGGTGAGCGCCTTCGTGAGCGCGGGATCCGCGGGAGGTGCAGTCACGACGGGCGTCCCGGAAGGCGTGTTCGGATCGGGGATCGGGGTCGCCTGCGCCGGCTTGCCGAGGTCGAACGCGATGACGTCGGTGACCTCCTTACCCATGCGGCGGACCGTGTACGCGATCGCGACGCGATCTTCGTACTGGCTCGCGTAGACCTCGACGACCTTGCCGATCGGATCGGTCGCGTCCCACACGACGACCTTGTCGCCGGACTTCGTCGTGACGGTCAGCGTGCGGCTGGCGGCCGTGGCAGCGAACGCGGACTTGGCGCCGCGCTGTGGGATCGGGTCCTTGAACGACAGCTTCGCGAGAATGTCGGCTGCGGCCTTCTCGCAGATCGGGGCCCCCTTCGCGGTCCCTCCGACCACGACGATCGGCGTGCACACCTTGTCGGAGTTGACGAGGTAGGGACGATCGACACCGGAGAACCCACCGAACGTGTCGGCCGCGGCCGGGGCGACGATCACCGCGAGGAGGCCAGCCGCCAGGAGGATGCGCATCACCACATAGACGTGATAGCGCGGATTTAACTCACCTGCCCAGGGATCATCGGTCCTGCGCGTTTCGGCCGTTTGCGGTAGGGTTTCGCCAGCGTGGCGAATCTGTTCACCCGGGCGAGTGCTGTGATCGACCGCGGCGTCGTGCGCTTCATGGAGCGCCGGATGGCGCCACGGACGCCGAAGATCGACCCGGGCGATGCGCGGGTCCGGCTGGTCGAGCTCGCGGCTGCCTACAGCGCCGACACGCTCGGAACGCCCAGCCCGTTCTTCCCCGCCCCGCCGCCGCCGGCGATGGTGCTCCATCCGCAAGGTGACGGACCGCTCGGCACGCACGTCGTCGATCTGTCCTGGGCGTCGGAGTACTCGCCGTACCTGCCGATCGCGCGCGACCTCCACCTGCGCGTCACCGAGAACCTGACCGCGCATGCCCGCTGGTGGACGAGCGGCAAGGGTCGCCCGACGATCGTCCTGCTCCACGGCTGGGGCGGCGGCAATCACTGGGTCACGGCGCGATCGTTCATGGTGCCGTACTGGCTCCGCCACGGGTTCGACGTCGCCGCGTTCGTGTTGCCGTTCCACGGTGACCGCGCGCCCGGAACCTCGCTCGGGAGCTCGGGCGCGTTGTTCCCGTCGCCGAACCCCCTGCGGACCAACGAGGGCTTCGGTCAGGCGATCTTCGATCTGCGCGCGCTCGCGGTGTCCCTGCGCTCGCGCGGCTCCTCCGCGATCGGTGCGATGGGCATGTCGCTCGGCGGTTATACGACGTCGCTGTGGGCCAGCATCGCGGGTCCCCAGGATGTGGGTGGCCTCGACTTCGCCGTCGCGATGATTCCCGCCGTGTCGATGGCCAAGCTGTTCTGGCGCCATGGCGAGCACAGCCCGACGCGGATGCGCGCCGCCAAGGCCGGCATCACCGAGGACCTGCTCGCCGACGTGTTTGCGGTCCATGCACCGACGACACGACCGGCGCGGCTGTCCGCGGATCGGCTCGCTGTCGTCGCGGGGCGCGGCGACCGGATCACGCCGCCGGATCAGGCCGA
>JANOPP010000741.1:0-9028 GCA_031421915.1 Myxococcales bacterium
CCCGAGGAGCCAGGACTACGCGGGCATCCGGCTCGTGAAGGGCCGCGGCGTGAGCAACCTCGACAGCATCGATACCTACGCCGAGTTCTCGACGGCGATCAAGAAGTGCAATCGCGAGTGGGCCTCGCTTCCGGGCAGTCCATACGGCCAGCCCACGCATTCGATGAGCTCCCTGTGGCGCGAGTTCACTCGCCTCCGCGGTGAGTAGCGAAGCTAGCGGAGCTGCGCCGTGACGATGTAGTCGAGTCGCGGGAAGTTCGCGGTCAGGTACGCGTTTCCTTGCGCGCTGATCTCTTCCTGATCGGGCGCCTCGGCGTACTCGGCGTTCAGCCGGTCAACGACATCCATGCCCTCGATCACCACCCCGAAGGGTGCGAAGCGCATCGTGTCGAGTCTCGCGTTGTTGCCGAGATTGAGGAACAGCTGCGTCGTTCGTGAATCGAGCGCCGAGCTCTGGGCGAAGGTGACGTGGCCACGCGTGTTCGAGCGCACGACAAGGTCGTCCGGGATCGTGCGGGTGCTCCACATCGAGTTCGTGGCCGGCGTTCCGTTGATGCCGAACTGCGCGACGAAGCCGCGGAGCACGCGAAAGAACCGGACGTCGTTGTAGAAGCCCGCGTCCACGAGGTCGCGAAACCGAGCCGCACCGTTGGGGGCCCACGACGGATTGACCTCGATCGCAAACGCACCCTTGCTGGTCGTGACGTCGACGATGAACGCATCGGTGTCCGGGGCGGCATCCGCCGTCGCATCCGGTCCGCTGCATCCGATCGCAAGGAGACCTACAACGCTGGCAAGAATAATGGCAACGCGTGCGGACGTGATCACCGGCGCGACGCTACCACCACCGCGCGGCTCGTGCCCCACGAGGCTCGACGCAACACGCGGCACGCGGGCGGTCCGGAGCCATCGACGCAGCTCACGTACGAAGTCTGCCATCATGCCGCCATGGACGAGACGCTCGTTACGAGGCTCCACGCCGACGCGGCTGCATCGCTTGCGGGATCCAAGTCCGCACTGACCGACGCCGTCCCCGACGAGCCGGGCCTCTACGCGCTCTACGGAGCTGCCGATGTCTGGACCACGCTCGGGCTCGGGCAGGCGCCGCCTGGTGCTGCGCTCTACGTTGGCCTCGAGACCGACTTTCGTAGCGGCCGCACCGGACAATCGACCGTGCGCCAGTCGTTCGCGGCGCTCTTGCGTGACCACCTCCAGCTTCGTGGCATCCCTCGGAACCAGACAAAGCCCGAGCGCTTCGACCAGTACGCCCTGAGCGACGACGACGAAGCGAAGCTGACGGACTGGATGAACACGAACCTCCAGATCGCCGTGTGGGCCAAGCCGTCAGACTGCACCAACCTCGGGACCATCGAGATCGCAGTCCTCAAGCGCTGGAGTCCGCCGCTCAATCTCCGCGACACCCGCTCGACGTGGGGCGCGCGAGTCTCGGCAGCTCGCAAGGCGATGGCCAGCGATGCGCGAACCTGGGCGCGCGAGCGTGGCCACAAGCTCTGACGCGGGGACCACGAAAACCATGCAGCCCTCGGTATCGACTGGCGCAGAGGCTTCGCGTTTCAACCGCAGGCGGAGTCAAGCCCTGGGAATGCCCGTTGCAGTGCTGGTTTGTATGACGGTCACCTTCCTGCTCCTGCTCCTGGTCGCATTCGCGCTCGCGATGTTCGACAGTAAGAGCCCGTGAATCCACAACGGGGTTACTTGGGCACGAAGGTGAAGAACATCCGCCTCGTGGATGGCACCACGAGATCGACTGCGGGATCGACGGCAGCGCGATGGCGCTCAAGGCGTGCTTCGTGAAGAAGGCACCTGCTCGGTCGTCGAGCATTGTCCCACTGGGTGTCCAGTCTGCTCCATCTGAGTGAATCGCACGTGGCATCGGCGAGTTCGCTCGTGACCATGCCGCTGCCTTCGGCAAGCGCTAGACGAGGATTGACACGCCTGGCAACGCGGCGCGCACGCGATCGAGCTGGCCCGCTGGCAGCTCGGCCTCGCGCAGGTCGAGCTGCTCGAGCTTCGGCGGACGGTGCAGCGTGCTCGGCCAGCGAACCAGTCGTGACTTCGACAGAGTGAGCGCGCGCAGTGCCGGGAGGCGGGCGATCACCGGCCAGGCTTGCCGCAGATCGAGCTGGAAGCACAGATCGAGATCGAGCCGGTGCAGCCGCGGCAGCTCCACGAGCGCGGCCGGCAAGGACGTCAGCTTGGTGAAGCTCAGGACCAGCACCTCGAGTGAGGCGAGCCCTGTGATCGATGCGGGAAGCTCGATCTGACTCGAGCGAGAGAGATTGAGGAGCTTCAGTCCACGCAGCGACGTGATCGCCTCGAGGTCGACCAGGTTCTTCATGCTCGACAGCCACAGCCTGCGGAGCCCGACGAGCGCGCGCATCGAGCTGGGGAGCGCCGTCGCGGTGCATTGGCTGATCGACAGCTCTTCGAGGTTGGGCAGGCGATCGAAGACGTCGGGGAGCTTCGGCCCAGCGAAGTCGTTCAGTCCGAGCTTGCGCGCCTTCGCCGGTTTCTCGAGAGCGGCGCGCAGCGCCTTGGGCCAGCTCGGATCGATCGCGGTCGTCGTCGTGACCGTGGGTGCCGCACCGTCGAGCCCGGCGAGGTACCAGGCCACGAAGTCTACGGGCTTGCTGGCAGCGTCGAGCTCCGGGCTCCATGCCTCACCGACGAGCCACACCTGGCCTGCGTGCTTGCCCTGCATCACGACTGCATAGAGCAGCCCGTCTCCAGCGTCGGCGACGGGCAGTACGCCGCACAGCGGCGGTTCTTCCTCGTCGGGATCATGGAGGACGTACGACTCGTCGGTGCGCTTCTCCGCGATCGCACGATCGAGCACTCTCGGCGCGAACGGAGGTTCGGCGGCAGCGTCGGTGGGCGAGGCCAGCTTCGCGACCCCGTCGGCGATCGTGAACCACGTGCCCCGCGGCCCGCGCCCGCCATTTCCCACGGCGAGCACGAAGCCGCGCAACGGCTCGGGCAGCGGTACGCCCAGCCGTCGCTCGATCACCGCGAGCTTGGCAGCCGTGAGCGGCGCGCCGAGAAGTGCGAGCTCGCGTGTGCGAGGCGAGGCGAGGCGGAGCCGCGCGAGCAGTGCGGTGCGCGTCGGCAGCGAAGGGCGACGTCGCGTGGCTCGGGCTCGCGATGGCGTGGCTCGTGACTTCGCCATGGAAGAGCCTCCAGTGTACCTCGCAACGCCTCGCGCTGCGGCGACGCCGCGTGCTCGTCAGGGTCAGTGCTCGCCCGGTCCGCCGTGCTGTCCGGTGCCCCCGGGCGGGCGGTGGTCTCCGTGATCGCCCATCTCGGCGACCGTGGTGCCGACCTTGTGAAAGCCCTCGTGCAGCGCGGTCAGCTTGGCCTCGACGTTGTCGGTATTCGTGGCGCATGCATCGGTCAGCGCGGCGACCTGGCCCGCGAGCTCTCGGGTCGCGACCTTCCACACCTCGATCTTGCCGCCCACTTCAGGAGGTGGTGGCTCGGTGACGAGGAACGTCGCTCGCTCGGACAGCGCGCCCGTCTGCTTGCACGCCGCGGCGATTCGCACGGCCCCCGGTTCGGCGTGCCAGATCGGTGACAGCACCTCGTGAAACGCATCGACCGAGGCGGGCAGCTTCGGATGCATGTGTTCCTTCTCGGGCGCGGCTGGCTGCGTTGCAGGCTGCGGCGCGCCGCCGCAGGCGACGAGCAACACGAGCGACAGCGTCGTGCGGATGATCATGACGCCACCATAGAGCCGCGATCGTCGCTGTCAATCGACGCAGATCGCGCAGCGTCTGCGTGGTCGCGCACGTCATGCGCGCAGGCGTCACTTCGCGCCGAGGGTCGTCGCGTCGACCTCGACGACGTAGTACCAGCCGAGCGATTCGAGACGTACGAACGCGACGACGATCCGGCGCCCGTTGCGCACGACCTCGCGCAGACCGGGCGCACCTTTGCGGATCGCGGCGGCGATCTGGGGCAGGTCGAGCTCGGTGAATTCGATCGCCTCGTCCTTGCCGCTCGCGACGAAGCGCTTGCCGGCATCGGTGGAATCGATGACCCGGCGCCCGCGCGCGTCGACGAGGCTCGTGCGCAGCGTGGAGCGGCCGGTCATGATCATGCTGGTCTCGACCATCTTGGTCACCGTGATCTCCACGCCCGCGACGCCGAGGAACTCTCCCGCGGGCGACCACAGTCCTTCGGTGATCGGCAGCACGAGGTCGTCACCTGATTGGTCGGTGGTCGAGTCGACGTACGGCGCGCCCCAGCGCTTGCCGCGCTTGTGGTCACTGATCTGGTAGAAGCCGGCGGTGCGCACGTCGTACCCGGGCGGCAACGCCGCCATACCCGGCCACTGCATGTGCACGCCTTCGGGAAGATCGATGTACGTGTAGTCGATCGGTCCCTTGCGCGCGAGGATGAGCGCGCGCGCCTCGGCGGGGCTGACGGCGGTCGTCTCGCCGGCCGCCGCCGCCACCATCATCTGCGCCATGTGATCGCGAAGCGGCAACACGCGACGGATGCGGGGGAGCAGCGCCGCTCGATCGGTCCCGGGCGCCATCCCGACCACCATGTGATCGAACGACACGGGCCAGCGATACGCCGTCTTGTCGGTGAAGTCTGCAGGGCGACGCACCGGGTCCGCGAAGTCGACGTCGAAGTAGATCGGCAGATCTGCTGTCGACGGTTCGGGACTCGTCAACGCCCACTCGGCAGCCGTGGCCAGACCCTCGAGCGCTTCCTCGAGCTGGTGCAGCTCGGTGTCGATCAGGTGCGCCTGTCGGGCGACCTCGCCGTAGAGCGCGGTCAGTCGCTCGCCATGGGTCTTGGTCGCGAGCTCGTTCGCGGCCTGGCGGTAGCGGGTCCACATGACCGTGAGTGCAGCGACGACGATCACGCCGATGACCGTGCCCAGGGTCGCGCGGCGGTGGCGGCTCATGAACCGCAGCACCCTGGCGAGCGGACCTTCGGGCAACGCGTCCACCGCGTCACCACGCTGGAATCGACGGACGTCGTCGGCGAGTGCGCGCACGGATCGGTAGCGGGCGTCGGGTGCGAGCGCGGTCGCCCGCGCGACGATCGCCCGCAGCACGCGGGGTGCTTTTCCGGGCCGGCCATCGATGGCATCGAGCGGTGTTCGCTCGCCGCGCTCCGCGGCCCTGAGTGCGGCGGCCGCGGTGCCGGCGTTGTTCGCCGGCGTGAGCGCGACGAGCTCGTGCAGCAACAGTCCGAGCGAGTACTGATCGGAGCGCGCGTCGAGCTCGGCGTTCTTGCCCTGCGCCTGCTCGGGCGACATGTACTGCGGGCTCCCGATCAGCGCTCCTACCCGCGTGAGCTCTCCGTCGGCCTCCTCGGTCGCGGAGCGTGATGCGGACTCGCGGGCGCCGCTCGAGGTCATGGCGTCGCTGCCGATCGGTCGCGCGATTCCCCAGTCCATCACGTAGACCGCGCCGAACGCGCCGATCATCACGTTTCCAGGCTTGAGGTCGCGGTGGATGATCCCGCGATCGTGTGCGAACGAGATCGCATCGCAGACCTTGAGGAAGTGTTCGATGCGCGTATCGAGCGCGTGGTCCTCGTCGAGGGGCTTGCGGAGCGCTCGCTGCTCGCGCGCCTCCGAGATCAGCGTCGAGAGCGTCTTGCCCTCGACGAGCTTCATCGCATACCCGCTCGGGGCCTCATCGGAGCCCGGATCGAGGAGATGAACCGGGACGATGTTGGGGTGATCGAGCTGCGCGGTCAGCCGCGCCTCGCGAACGAACCGTGCGCGCGTCTCGTCGGTCGGGGCGTCGATCAGGCGCTTGAACGCGATCTGGCGACCGAGTCCGACCTGACGTGCCTTGTAGACCACGCCCATCCCGCCGACGCCGATCACCTCGGTGATCTCGAGGCCCGTCGCGGGCACGGTCGTCGGCCCGGTCGGCAGCGTGGCGGCGGCCCGAGCGCGCGCGGACGCCCCGCTGGTCACCGTCGCATCCATGTCGAGGGGCGGTCGCGTGGGCGGGGTCGACTCGCCAGACGTCTCGCCCGTCGATGCCCCGCGCGGACGATCGACGATCGTCTCGACGTCGGCGGAGCTGCCCGATCGGGTCATGCCCGATAGTACAACTCGAACGCGGCGTCTACGCGCGGCGGCGGCGAGCGATCAGCAGGCCGAGACCGACGAGGATCATCACGGAGCCGTTGCCGGTGCCGCCCGTGGAGCAGCCGCCGGTGATGGCGTTGTCCTCGTCGCCGTCACCCGTGCCCGTGCCGTTGCCGCCGCCCGTGCCGTTGCCGCCACCACCACCGTTGGCGGCGATGGTCACCACGACGCGATCGGTCGAGCGGGCGCCGCCACCGTCGGTGACCGTGAGCTCGAGATCGAGCGTGCCGGTCGTCGTCGGCGCCGTGAACGACGGAGTCATCGAGTCGCCACCGGTGAGCGTCACCGACGGGCCGCCGACCTGGGTCCACGCGTAGGTCGCGATCTCGCCGAAACCGGAGTCGCTGCTCGCGGTGCCGTCGAGGAGGACGCTCGCGCCCTTGCCGACGGTGAGGTCCGTGCCGGCGACCGCGGTCGGCGGGCCACCTGCGTAACCGTCCGCCCAGGCCGTGAAGCTTGCCATGCGAGCATAGAGACCCGGGATGTTCGCGCGCGCGCAACCCTCGCCCCAGCTCACGATGCCGGCGAGCATCGGCTCGGCGCCGTTCATGACGATCAGCGGGCCACCGCTGTCGCCCTGACACGAGTCCTTGCCGCCAGCCGCGACGCCAGCAGCGAGCTGGTCAGGCGTGATCGTCATGTTGTAGGCGGTGTTCGCCTGCGTGAGCGGCACGACCGGGATCTGCACGGAGAGCAGCTGATCGGGCAGCGTCGCTCCGCCCTCGACGGTGGCGCCCCAGCCCGAGACCGTCGCCATCACGCCCGGCGCCGTCAGGGCGACGGGAGAGCGCGACGTGATCGGGCGGATCGCCTTGACGTTGACGCCGTCGAGCGTGAGCGGCGTGGTGAGCTCGATCAGGGCTGCGTCCTTGCCGGCGGTCGGGTCGGTGTAGCCGGGAGAGAGGATGATGCGCTTGACCTGCTTGATCTGACCGGTGGCCGACTGCGAGAGGCGGCTGACGCCGGCGACGATGCGCGCGGGGGGCGCGCCGCCCGAGAGGCAGTGCGAGGCGGTGATGATCCAGGTCGGGGTCACGATCGAGCCGCCGCAGAAGTGGTTGCCCTGCGCGTCCTGGAGCGAGACCTGCCAGGGCACCGCGGTGATCTGGGTGGCCGTGCCGCCGACGATGTCCTGGGTGGTCTCGTCGAGCGTCAGCTCCTCGCCATCCGTGACGCACGCGGTCGCGAAGCCGAGGGAGAGGAGCGCGGCGGACTGGGCCCAGGTAACCATGACCTCCCTCATCGCAAGGGACGGACCAGATCAGGTGGCCACAAGATCAGCCACTTGACTCTGTCTTACCGGTGTCTACACCCCGCGATCCGGGGCGGGTCGGGACCCCAGGGACCGCGTCGCGACGGAGCGGATCCGCTCACTTGGCACCGTCAGGTTCGTACGTATGCTCGGTGCATGACCGACATCAAGGCCCCGACGTGGGCAGACGTTCGCAAGATCGCCGACGACCTCAAGGAGAAGATTCACCACGCGGGTGACGAGGTGAAGGAGCGCTGGGCGAAGCTCCAGCCCACGCTGCACGAGGCCGAGGAGAAGGTGAAGGCAGGTGGTGCGGTCCTGGCGGCGAAGCTCGTCGAGATCACCGGTCAGCTCAAGGACATCGGCAAGGACGTCGCCGACAAGCTCGACAAGATCACGCACGAGCCGCCGGCCAAGACGGACACCAAGACCGCGGGCTAGGTCAGCGGAGCAGCTTGCCGTCGGCGTCGATTACCTTGACGTCGCCGAGCTTGAGGTCGCGGATGCCCTTCTCGATCTTCGAGAGGTCACCGACGATCACCCAGGTCACCGCGTTGGGGTTGATGCCCTTCGCGGCCGCGTGGACATCCGCGGCCTTCATGCTCGTGATTCGTGTCGCGCGCTGTGCGGCGTAGTCGTCCGGGCGCTCGTACAGCACGATGCCGCTGATCGTTCCCAGCACTGCCATCGACGTCTCGTAGGAGCCGGGCAGACCGCGCACCTCGGTCGACTGGATCTTCGTGATCTCGGCGGGCTTCGCCGGCGTCTTGCCGGACGCGTACTCGCGGATCTCGCGATCGACTTCCTTGATCGACTCGATCGTCTTGTCGATCTGTACCGCTGCCGAGGCCGCCCAGATCCGCTGACCGAGGGCGCTGCCCGCGAACGAGTAGGCGCCGTAGGCCCAGTGCTTGTTCTCGCGCAGGTTCATGTTGAGGCGCGAGCTGAACTCGCCGCCGAGCACCGCGTTCGCGATGTCGAAGTCGATCGACGACTTGTCCTTGCTCGACGGGATGACGTGACCGACCCAGAGGTTGGCCTGGATGGCGCCCGGTTGATCGACGAGGAAGACGCGCGGCTTGGCCGGCAGCTTGACGGCCGTCGGGTTCGGGATCGCCGACTGCGTGGTGGGTGCCTTCCAGTCGCCGAGGGCGGTGACGAGCTTCGGCTGCAGCTCGGCGAGGCTGATGTCACCGACGACGATCAACGTCGCGCGATCCGGGCGAAGGCGCTCCTTGACCCACGCGATCGCGTCCTCGCGCTTGAGCGCGGTGATGCTCGCCTCGGTGCCGGTTGCTGGCGCCGCGTACGGGTGGCCCGCACCGAACAGGAGGGTGGAGGACACGCGCCGAGCGATCGCGTTCGGGCGCGCCTTCTCCTGGCGAATCCCGGCGAGCCAGGTCGCGCGCACGCGCTCGAGCTCGGTCGCGTCCATCGTCGGGCGGAGGAGGACGTCGGCGAACACCGCGAGCGACGGATCGAGGTTCGACGTGATCGACGACAGGCTCAGGTTTGCGGTGTCGAGCCCCGCGCCGACGCCGAGGCGCGCGCCGAGTGATTCGACCTTGTCGCCGAGCGCGAGTGCGTTGTACGTGCCCGCGCCCTCGTCGAGCATGCCCATCGTGAAGTTCGCG
>JANOPP010000742.1:0-16828 GCA_031421915.1 Myxococcales bacterium
CCTCCTCGAGCATCTGACCAAAGTCGTCGTAGAACTGCTGGTCGAGCGCGTTGTCCTTCGCGTCGAACATCAGGACCGGGTACTCGCCGTCGGACGTCTCGCGGCTGACGTCGAGGCAGAACCACTCCTGGGATTCCGCACCGAGCCCGACCACCACGAGGTGATCGGCCAGCTTGCGCTCGACGCGTGCCTCGAGCGTGCGCTTGACGACATCGGCGCTGCCAACGAAGTCGTGCACGATGCCGAGGTGCGGCGGGATCGCGATGCCGCCGAACGTCCGGAGAAAGGTCCGGTACGACGGGGGAAACGTCACGCCGAGAGCTTCCTCGGCGGCGGTGATCGCGGACTCGGACACCGGCCCCGAGATCTGGCACGTGTTCTCGTGCTCACGGAGTCGGCGACGAACGCGTTCGACAAGCTCGATGGTTTCGGACGTCATGGCGTGTCGCTGACGAGTATGCACGGGAGCAATCACAAAACGCTGCAACGAAATCGTGTCGATGATCACCCGAGTCAGATCGACGATCACTCGACTCGATCGCTGCGCAGCAGCGTTGACAATCACCCGAGGCGAGGCATCGCCGAAGGAAACGTCAGCGCATCGACGACCGCGAGCTCCATGTCCGTGTCCGTGATCTGAAACGCCGCCTGCATGACGCCGATGAAGGGAATCACGCGCCAGCTCGGCACCGTCGCCGGGATCTCCGCGACGAGCGTGTAGACGACGATCCAGTACCGATCGACAGGATCGGGCAGCGTGTGCGCGACGCGCGACAGCTCGCTGAACACCTGCGCGTCGGGCGCACGCGGCCGACGGAACGATCGATACAGCTCGGAGTCGAGCTCCTCTTTCGAGAGCTGGAGATCCGGGATCGCGTGGAAGAAGTCGCGAACCTTGAAGCGCTGATCGTCGGTCGCCTGCCCGCGCGCGAGAGCGCGAAGTGCGAAGACTTCGCAGGCGAGCGGGATCAGATTCTTGATCCGCAGGAAGCGATCGTCGAGATAGGGCGCGAGCTGGCCCGAGCGCGCGAAGTTCAGGATCTGCCCCGACTCGAGCGGACTGATCCGCAGTGCGATCCGTAGCGCCTCGAGGAACGTGATCTCCCCGGCGTGCAGGTTGTCGTCGGCGGCAGCGACCTCGGCTGCCATGCCGTACGCGGCGAGGCGATGGATCCTTGCCGGCAGACCCTTGGCGATCGAGGGGGCGCGTCCGACGGCCCCGCCCGCGAACCGGATCGCGTCGCCCGACAGATCGATCAGCGTGCGCGACGCGTTCGCGCCGAGGCCCTGGAACAACGGATGCCCGGCGACCTGGCGCTCGAGCACGGCCTGCTCGCGCGGATCGATCGTTCCGTCCGAGTGCATCGAGCAGATCATCGCCTCGATCAGGAACCGTCGGGGGTCGTTGGGCTTGAGCCCACCACCGAGCAGGCTCGCGACGCTGCGTTCCATGAGCCGGTGATTCTAGAGTAACGCGGCGTCCAGCGCGATCACGAGTGCGATCGATCCACCGGCGATCGCCGCCGTGATCGCGATGAGTCGCCCCGTCATCGCCGCGGCGGGTGTGGCACGAGAGCGCACCGCGCCGGCTCCGATCGAGACCAGGAGCAGTGCGGCGAGCACGTACGCAAACGGGAACGTCTGGTGGCGGCGCGCAACCTCCGCCTCGATCCGCCGGCGCTCGGCCTCGCTCGGGGTCGCGCCCTGCTGGCGCTGGGCCTCGGCCCACACCGCCAGCTCCTTCGAGATCACGCGGTCGCGCTCGGGGCGCATCGCCTTCGTGTACATCGTGTCGCGACGGAGCGCGACCTCGCCGACCGCCGCGCCGAGCTGGATCCCGCCCGCGACGATCACCGCAACGACGAGGCCCGCGAGCTGCGCGCGGCGCGAGCCGGGAAGCGTGGAGGCGAGCGCGCCGAGGACGATCCGCGCGCCAGCGTACCCAGCGATGCAGGTGACGAGTGCAGCCGGCACCGCGACCACCCACTTGGCGTCGCCGAGGATGCGATGGAGCTGCACGCCGTCGCCGTAGCCGTGCCACGTGCCCGTCGCGAGGTACCAGCTCGCGTGGATGATCAGCGCGCAGCCGATCGCACGCGCGATCCGCCCCGCGAGCTGCTCGCGTCGTGCGAACACGAGGACGAGCGCCGCGCCGATCACCACCTCGACGACGATCCCGCCCATCGCGATCACGAGCTCGCCGCCCGTGGCGCGGAACCGGATCCAGCCGCCCGCGAGATAGAACAGCTGGACGTCGGTGACGGTGCCGCCGACCGCGATCGTCGCGGCACCGTGGCCGACTAGCTCGTGGACGACGAGCCCGATCCGGCTGGTCGCGAGCCCTGCGCAGACGAGCAGCGCGATCAGCCGGAGCACAGCGTGCGTCACCACCGGATCATACCGAACACGTGGCGATTCGCCCGCCTGGGGGCCCTGGGCCCCCTTCGATCAGGCGACTGGGAACCCCCGGGGGGGCGCGTTATCATTACTGCCGGATGGTCCGGGTCCTCCTCACCGCAATGGTTGTTGTCTGGGTCGGCTCTGCCGACGCGGCACCCAAGCGCAAGGTGAAGGTCGTCACCGAACCCGCAGGCGCGACCGTCTACATCGGCGCGACCGAGGAAGGGCCGGCGTGCGAGCCGACCCCGTGTGCCATCGATGTCCCGGTCGGCGAGACCTCGATCGTCATCGACCTCAAGGACCATCAGCGGCTCTACGAGAACGTCGTCGTGCCGAAGCGCGGCAAGGTCGCCGACGTCAAGTTCACCCTGACGCCCGCGATGGGGACGATCGTCGTCACGGGTCCTGCCGGCGCGAGCGTCACGATCGACGACGTCGACCAGGGCAAGGCGCCGACCAGCGTCGAGGTCGCGGCCGAGGGCCACCACGTCGTGATCATCCTGAAGGGCAAGACGCTCTACGATGACTACGTCGAGGTCATCGCTGCGACCGAGACGACCGTCGAGCCGGCCAAGAAGGTCGTCGCCGGCGTTGGCGGCGGCGGGGGGGGCGGCGGTGAAGGTGGAGAAGGCGGTGAAGGCGGTGAAGGCGGTGAAGGCGGTGAAGGCGGTGAAGGCGGTGAAGGCGGTGAAGGCGGTGAAGGCGGCGAGATCATCAAAGAGGTGACGCCGAAGACTTCACGGGATCGCTACATCTCGGTCTCCGCCGCCGTCGACATCAGCTTCCGCGACTTCGTCTACGAGGGCACCGCGGACATGCCGGTCACCAAGGCGACGCTGCGCGACGAGAACGAGGGAGGCCAGCTCCTGATGGGACCCCAGATCGAGGCGTGGGTCGGCTCGATGCTCGGCGTCCGGTTCCTGCGCGGCCTGTCGATCCTCGCCCGCTACCAGTACGGCGTGAACAAGCAGCCGGTGAAAGCGATGGGGTTGATGGGCGCTGCGAACACGTTCTGGCAGAGCATGGAATTCAGCCTCCGCCATCGCTGGACGTTCGCGAAGCTCCTGACGGTCGAGATCGGCGGCGGCTACGTCCGGGATCAGTTCCAGTTCGATGCGCGCCCCGTCGACCTCCCGAAGCTTCCCCACGTCGACTACAAGGCGTTCCGCCTCGGCGGGCGGGTCTCCCTGCTCGTGCCGATGTCGAGCGGGATGATCGAGCCCTACCTGACGTTCGAGAACCGCGCGGTGTCGTCAGGCGGTGCTGAGTTCGAGGACCGGTTCACCAAGGCGAACCCTTCGGGCTTCCGCGCCTCGGCCGGGGTCGCGCTGCGGTTCGGCAACATCACCGGCCGCGTCGAGGGTGGCGCCACGCAGTACAGCTGGGCCATCACGTCCGATCCGGCGTCGGACAAGCGCGCGAGCTCCGCGACCGACGCGATCCGACAGATCGGGCTCTCGGTCGGCTACGACTACTGACGCTACTTGCTCAGGTACTTCTCGAACGCCTTGAAGTCGTACGGGCGCCCGAGGAAGTCCTTCACGAGGTCCTTCGCGTCCTTGGTCCCGCCCGCGGCCAAGATCGTGTCGCGATAGCGCGCCGTGACGTCCGCGGCGAGCAGGCCGGACTTCTCGAACGGCGTCAGCAGATCCTTCGCGATCACGAGGCTCCACATGTACGTGTAGTACATCGACGAATAGCCGACGAGGTGACCGAACGAGGTGTGGAACTTGGTGCCCTCGACGAACGCGAACGGCGTGTACTGGGCCTGGAGCTGCTTGACCGTCCCGAGCTGGTCGAGCTTCTTCGGATCGACCTGGTGGAAGCGTAGCGAGATCGCCGCGTAGAACATCTGCTGCACGACCCACGAGCCGACGCCGAACGTGCGCGACTTGCCGAGCTTCTCGACGAGCTCCTTCGGGATCACCGCGCCGGTCTTGTGGTGCTTCGCGAACCGCGACAGCGTCTCGTAGCTCCAGCCCCACTCCTCGAACATCTGCGACGGCGCCTCGACGAAGTCGTGCTCGGTCGCGACACCACTCTGCGTGGCCCAGTGCTGCTTGCCACCCAGCACGTGGTGCATCAGGTGACCAAACTCGTGGAACATCGTGACGACGTCGCCGTGCTCCATCAGCCCGGGATCGTCCTTGGTCGGCTCGGGGAAGTTGCAGACGAGCGCGCCCTCCGGGAGCTGCACGTCCGTCACGCCCGAGATCATCGGGAACTGGGCCGCGTGCTTGTACTTGTTGTCGCGTGGATGCATGTCGAGGAAGATCCGGCCGAGCTTGACGCCCTGCCGCATCACGTCGAACACCTTCACGCTCGGGTGCCAGACGCGCGCGCCTTCGGCAGGTACGTACTGCACGTCGTAGATCGTCGACGTGATCTCGAGCAGGCCGGCGAGCACCTTGGCGTACGGGAAGTACTGGCGGACCTCGGCGGAGTCGACGGCGTAGACGCTCTTCTTGAGCTGATCCTCGAGGTAGGCTTTCTGCCAGTCTCCGACGGCGGTCGCCTTCGGATCTGTCTTCCTGAGCTGAGCGAGCAGCTCGTCGTAGTCGCGCTTCGCGCGCGGCTTCGCGAGCTTGGTCACGCGCTCGATGAACGCGGTCGCCGCCTTGCCGCCCTTCAGCATCTTGTCGTCGCTCTGGTAGTCCGCCCAGTCCTTGAACCCGAGGAGCTTTGCCTTCTCGGCGCGCAGCACGAGCAGCTTCTGCAGGACCTCCTCGTTCTTGGCGTCGCCGCGGCTGCGGAACTTCACGTAGAGCTGCTTCCGCAGGTCGTCGTCATTCGCGTACGTGATGAAGGGGATGTAGTCGGGATAGTCGGTCGAGATCTTGATCGTCCCGGCCTTGTCGGGCTCGTGCGCGGCGATCCAGTCCGCGGGCAGCCCGGCGAGCCGCTTCGCGTCGGTGATCTCGAGGTAGCGCGTGTCGTCCGCGATGTTCGCCGAGTGCTCCTGACCGAGCTGCGTCACCGCGTCATCGATGGCGATGATCCGCGCTCGCTTCGCATCGTCGAGCGCGACCCCCGCGCGCTTGTAGTCGCGCAGCGTGATCATGTGGAACCGCTTCGTGTTCGCGTCGGCTGCCTTGACGTCGACGGCCTTGACCGCGTCGAACACCTTGCGGTCGAGGAGCAGCTCCGAGATGAACTTCTGGACCTCGCGCTCGCAGCCGGTCGCTGCCTCGCGGATCGCGGCATCCGGGTGAACCTCGCGCGCGAGGCCTGCCATGTTGCCGGCGTTGAACGCGAACATCGTGAGCTGGTTGACCGGCTCGAGCGTGTTCTCGACCGTGCGCTTGCCGGAAGCCGCGAGCAACCCGGGGACGACGTTCTGCGCCTTCTTCAGCCAGCCCATGCACTCGGTGGTGAACTGCGCGCTCGTGAGGCCTGTCGCCTTGGAAGGCGGCGCCGGCTTCGCGACGTCGGGCGCGGGATTCGGCGGCTGCGTCGGTTCGCTCGGCGCGACCGGCGTCGGTGCCGGCACGGGCTGCGGCACGGGCTTGTTACCACCGCACGCGGCGCCAGCGACGAGAGAGACGACGAGGCAGACAGCGGAGTGCTTGAGCATCTTCTTCACCACACGGAGCAAGTGTTGGCCGGGTGCATGGGCGTCCCCGGTGCGCAGTTGAACGATTCGGCGAACTCCTTGAGGTTGCGGAGCGAGCCGTAGACGCGAAACTTCGGCGGCGCGTGAACATCTGACGTCAGCCGGCGCTGCACCTCGGCCGGCCGGTCGCGGCTGCACCACGCCTGACCGACGGCGATGAAGAACTGTTGATCTTCGTCGTAGCCGTCGGCGACGTAGAGCTTCGCGGCATCCTTGCGTAGCGAGCGGTACGCCTTGAACGCCATCCGCACGCCGCCGAGATCCGCGATGTTCTCGCCGAGCGTCAGGCGGCCGTTGACGTAGCCCTTCGGCATCGCCTCGAACGTCGAGTACTGATCCGCGACGCAGGTTCCCTTGTCGGCGAACTTCGTCGCATCGGCGGGCAGCCACCAGTTCTTGAGGTTGCCGTCCCCGTCGAACTGCGCGCCCTGATCGTCGAAGCCGTGCGTCAGCTCGTGGCCGATCACCATGCCGATGCCGCCGAGGTTCGCGGCGACCGAGCGGTCCTGACCGAAGAACGGCGGCTGGAGGATGCCTGCGGGGAGCGCCGTGTTGTTCGCCGTCGGCTCGTAGTACGCGTTCACGTCGTACGTATCCATCTGCCACTCCGAGCGATCGACCGGCTTGCCCGCACGCGCGAGCACGCGCCGCGTCTCGGCCGCCGCGGCGCGCATCTGATTCCCGGCGAAGTCGTCGCGCTTGACCTCGAAGTCGTACGTCCGCCACTTGTCGGGGAAGCCGATCATGCGAACGACCTTCGCGAGCTTCGCCTGCGCGAGGCCCTTGGTCAGGTCGTTCATCCAGTCGAGGCGCCCGAGCTCTTCGCCCATCACCTTGATCAGTGCATCGACGAGCTGCGTCGCCGTCTGCTTCGCCGACGCCGGGAAGAACTTCGACACATAGATCTGACCGAGCATCTCGCCAAGGGCTCCCTGCGTCGCGTCGATGCAGCGCTTGCTTCGGTCCTGGCGCTTCTCGACGCCGGTCAGGGCTTGCGCGAGCAGGAACGCCTCGTCATCGAACGCCTTCGGCAACTCGAACGCCCGCGCAGAGACGAGGTGATACGTGAAGTACGCCGCCCACTGTGGCGGCTTGAACTTCGCGCGCAGCTTGTCGAGCGCCGAGAAGAACTTCGGCGTCCCGACGACGAGCTTCTTGCTGGGCTCGTAGCCCATGCCCTTCCAGTACGCCTTCCAGTCGACGCTCTTGACCTGCTTGGCAAGCGCCTTCGCATCGATCGCGTTGTACGAGGCCGGGATGTCGCGCATCTGGGTCCCCGTCTTGGTGAGCTTCGCGATCTCGGTCTCGATCGCGAGCACCTCGCCCGCGGCGACCTCGGCGCGCGGCGCCGGCATCCCGGCGAGCGCGAGCATCCGACCGACGTGCGCGCGGTAGGCGTCCACCTTGTCCTTGAGCTCGGGCTTCACGTAGTAGTCGCGGTCCGGCAGCCCGAGGCCTGCGGCGTCGAGATACGTGACGTTCGTCGTCGAATCCTTGAGATCCGCAGCCGCGCGCTCACTCCACACGACCCAGATGCCGAGCTTGTGCAGCTCGGTCGCGGCGGCGAGCCAGCTCTTCGCGTCCTTGAGCTTGAGCGTCCTGTCGAGCAGCGGCTTGAGCGGTGCCGTCCCGGCCTTCTCGATCGCCGCTTCGTCCATGCAGCCGGCGTAGTAGTCGCCGAGCTTCTTCGTCGATGCGTCGGCACCGATGCCCTTCGCTGCCTCCTCGAGCAGCGCGCGGATCGCGACCTTGTTCTTCTCGTCGATCGCGGAGAACCGCGCCCACCGCGCGCGATCCGGCGGGATCGTGTTCGACGCCAGCCAGCCACCGCACGCGAACTGATAGAAGTCGACGCACGGATCGACGGATCGATCGAGCGACGCATTCTCGAGCCCGACATCGGCGAGCGTGACCTTGACGCCCGGCGCCCCCGACAGCGGGGCCGTGCCCGACGGTGCCGCGCTGCCGTACCCGATGGGCGGCGTCACGGTGGCTGCGCTCCCCTCGGTCGGCGGCGGCGGCGTGCCTCCGCCGGTCGGGCCGGTCGTGACAGGTCCCGGTTTGCCCGAGCACGCGGCGAGCAAGAGCAGCGAGAGAACGCTAGGTCGCATCGCGGCGGACCTTATCACCGCAGGTCGCGTTCAGGGCCCCGGCGCCGACGGTGCGGGGAGCACGCGCCACACGCGCGCCGGTAACGGAACCGCAAGCTCGCGGACAGGCGCCGGCTGCGGCTCGGTCACGGCCTCGATCGCCATGAAGGCTCGCGGCACCGACACCACGTAGATCTGTCGATCGTGCGGCCACGGCGGGACGTTGGTCGACTTCGTGAACCGCAGCTCGGAGCAGCGCGTGTACCACATGAGCTGCGTGACGACCTTCGCGACGACGAGGCACTTCGCGGTGCCGGCATCGGCGCGCACCGCACTCGCGGCGGCGACGACGGGCGCACGCGCGTCCGACAGGAACCGCGTGTACAACGGCACGATCACGACGACCGAGATCCACGCGAGCACGACGAGCGGCAGCGCGGCGATCCGGAGCCTGGGCAGCGAGAACCGCGACACGGCGTCGACACCGAGCACGACGAGCAGCACGATCGCGACGAAGATGTAGCGAGGCTGCGCGTGGCTCTGGAAGCCGATCGCGAACATCTGACCGAGGGCGACGATGCCGAGGAAGATCCGGGGCCGCCAGCACGGGGCGGGACGGACGAGACCCGCGAGGCCCGCGAGCATCAACGGCGCGACGAGACCACCGTAGTAGCGGAACGGGTTGCTCGTCAGGTACGTGACGAGGCCTTCGCCCGCATACGCGCGGCGCGGCATCTTCGCGCTGACCTGGAGGATGCCGAGCAGCTTGCCCGTCGCCGACAGCGACTGGACCACGTGCGGCAGGAGCAGCAGCACGAACACGAGTGCGGCGCACAGCACCGGTAGCGGGCGACGGAGGATCGCGCGCCACCACAGGAGCGCCGCGGCGACGCCGGCGATCGCGATCACCGGTGCGCTGCCGTAGCGCACGTAGAACGCGAACGCGAACGCAGGACCCGCGAGGACGATCCGCCACCGCGGGCCCTCGTCGCGGGACAGCTCGCTCGCAACGATCGCGAGCCCGAGCAGAACCCCGCCGGTCGCGGGGAGATCTCCGATCAGCTCCGACGATCGGAGCGCGAGCGGATGCGCACCGGCGATCACGGCCGCCGCCCACGCGCCCGTGCGTGCGGAGACGGCGGCGGCACCTGCCGCGTACGCGCCGACGACGACGAGCGTGCCGAGCAGCGCGCTCGCGATCCGGAGCTGCCAGTCCGCCCCACCGAGGAGGACGCCGATCCGCGCGATCTCGGTGACGCCCGCGGACCGATAGACCCAGGGTGGTCCACCCCCGCGGGCGGACACGGCGAACGCCGCCTCGTCGTGGCCGAGCGGTGGACCGAGGACGATCGACAGGACCGCGACCGCGAGCCACGCCAGGACGGCGGCGAGCAGGAGGCGGCGTTCGGTCGTCACGAAGGCCGGGGTGTTATCATCGCGACCGGGTGATCGGCGAGACCATCGGGAACTTCCGTATCGTGTCGCGCCTGGGGCGCGGCGGGATGGGAGAGGTGTATCTCGCCGAGCAGCAGAACATCGGGACCCGGGTCGCGGTCAAAGTGCTGCTCGCGCAGATCTCTGCCGATGCCGAACACGTGCAGCGGTTCTTCAACGAGGCGCGCGCGGTGTCGCGGATCCAGCACGCCGGCATCGTCAAGATCTTCGACGTCGGGTTCCATGCCTCGGGACACGCGTACCTCGTCATGGAGTACCTCGAGGGCGAGGCGCTCGCGCGCCGCATCCAGCGCTCGATCCGGATGTCACCTGCGCACATCGCGGACCTCGGGCGCCAGATCGCGAGCGTCCTCGACGCGACCCACAGCGCCGGGATCACGCACCGCGATCTCAAGCCCGACAACATCTTCATCGTCCCCGACCGCGAGCTCGCGAGCCGCCAGCGCGCGAAGGTCCTCGACTTCGGGATCGCGAAGCTGACCGGCACGCTCGCCGGAAACTCGCCGCGCACGATGGGCACGATGGGCACGCCCGCGTACATGGCGCCCGAGCAGTGGGGGGACGCGTCGAAGGTCGACTGGCGCGCCGACATCTACTCGCTCGGCTGCCTCGTGTTCGAGATGGCGTGCGGGCGCCCGCCCTTCGTCGTGACCACGCTCGCGGAGGCGTGCGGCAAGCACCTCACCGAGATCCCCGTCGCCGCGAGCTCTCTCGTGCCCGGACTGCCCGCCGAGCTCGACGAGCTGATCGCGTGCATGCTCGAGAAGCACCCCGAGGAGCGACCGCAGTCGATGGACGTCGTGGTCAAGCGGTTCGAGGCGATCGCCGCGATCGTCGGGCCGCCGCCGCCGATGTCGCTCCCGACGCCGAACGTGCATCCCGAGCATCCGTCGTCGCCGTCCGGCGGCCGGCATGTGCCGGTCGGTGGTGGCGGACCGAGCGCCGCGGGCACCGCGCTCGGCGCGACGGTCGGCACCGAGTTCCCGATGCCGAGCGCGGGGCTCGCACCGACGGTCGGGACCGATCCGCCGTCGACACGCGCGACCGGCACCGATCCGCGGATGCCCCCCGAGGCGCCGCAGGCGCGCACCTCTCGCGCACCGATGATCGTCGGTGCCATCGTCGTGCTCGGCGCGATCGGCGGTGGCGTCGGATATCTCACGACGCGCGACACGCCGGAGAAGACCGAGGTCGTCACGCCCGGATCGGGATCCGGATCGGGCTCCGCGGTGGTCGTGGTGCCGCCCGTCGCGCCCCCCGACGATGGACCGTTCGTGTGCGACGCGCCGCTGGCGATGCCCGGCGTTGGCAGCACGAACGCCGGCAGCGTCCTCCTCCGCTACGACGCACCTGCCATGCGGTCGAGCGAGATCACGAGCACGCTGCGCTCGACGTGGCGCCGCACCGATGTGGGCCAGACCCAGTCCGGAGATCTGACGCTCACGCTCACGGCCACCCTGCGCTGGACGGGACGCCTCGGTGACAAGCTCCTCGGGATCCTCGAGATCAAGCACATCGCCCTCGACGCAGAGTCCTCGACCACCGAACCCGGCAACGATCCGATCCTGGGCGCCGTGCGCTGGCGCTCCGACGACACGACCCCGCAGCCGGGGTACGACGCGCTGCGGACCGTGATCGATCGCGCCATCTCGTTCACGATCACCGAGCGCGGTCGGTTCGTCAGCGACGATCTCGGTCCGATGCTCGACTACCTGCGGAGCAACAAGGTCGAGCCCCACCTCGTCGAGCTGTTCTCGCGCGACGAGCTGTTCCGCACGCTGTTCATCGAGCTGCCCGAGGACAAGGTCAAGATCGGCGACACCTGGCGCGGAGGCGAGCTGTTGCGACCGCTGCCGTCGTACGGCCAGATCGCGGCGCCGTACGAGTACCAGGTGATCGCGATCTCCGAGGACGGCAGCAAGGTCATGATCGAGTCGACGCCGCCGCTCAAGCTCGATCTCACCGGACGCATCAAGGTGATCTCCAAGCAGACCGCCTTCCAGATGAAGACGCTGTTCGACACCAAGCAGCGCGCGCTGATGTCGACCCAGGCTCGCGCCTGTGCGCGGATGGCGATCGAGCGCGACGGCGTGCCGATCACGGCGGACGCGGTGCTGCTCGCGACGAGCGAGGCGACGCCGGTCTCGCCGGGCGGGACGCCCAAACCCGCGAGCGAATCGGGCGGAACGAGCGTACCGACGGTTCCCGTCACGCAGCCGTCCCCCACGGGAACGCTCACCTCGCAGCAGATCAACCGATCGATCAACGCCATGCGGTTGCCGCTCGAGGCGTGCCTCGCAAGGCGCCTGGCCGACGAGAGCGCGCGACCACCCCCCGATCGGGTCACGCTGACCGCGACGATCTCCGAGCAGGGCATCGCAACGGACGTCACCGTCAGCAGCGGCGACCAGACGCTCAACGCATGCGTGCGGGCCGTGGTCGACCGGATGGCGTTCCCGCGCCCCCGGGGCGGCCCGGTGACGATCAACTACCCGGTGATCTTCACGACGCGAATCCCGAAGGCCGAGGATTCGACGGCAGGAGATCCACTGACGCCAAACCTTCCCGAGAAACCCGACACAGGTCAGGTCACGCGCATCCTCGCGACGCGCAAGCGGCAGGTCGCGATGTGCGGCGTGAACCAGCCCGATCTGATCTCGGTGACGGTGCGCCTGCAGATCGATCCGGCGGGCAAGGTCACCTCGGTCTCGGCACCGGTGAACGGCGCATTCAGCACGTGCCTCACGCGGACGCTTCTGAACCTGACGTTCCAGGCGAGCATCAACGGCCTCGTGCGCGAGGAGCGGTTCGCGCTACCCAAGCAGCCGGCTCAGCACACCAAGGACTAGGGGCGACTACGCCTGCTGCTGGCGCTCGCGCGCGAGCTGCGACTGGTGCGCGACCGCGGCCCACTCGATGCGCTGAGGGGTTGCGAGGCCGAGCGTCACGATTGCCGTCGAGAGCTGGACCTTCATCGAACGCTGATACGCCTGCGCGGCGCGAAGGCGCTCGCGAGAGAGGATGCCGGTGGTGACGAGGTACTCGGCAAAACCTGGAAGCTCGGGCATCGCGCTCCGCGTGATCGGGCGGCTCGGGATCTTCGTCGGTGCCGCGGGCGCCTGCGTCGGCGGGCGGCCGGTGATCGTGAACCTGGGAATCGGCTCCTTCGCAACGCCGGGGCGCGCGAGGTTGGGCGGCGGTGGTAGCGGCAGCGGCGTCGGACGGATGACGCTCATCGTCGGCTGCGGCACCGATACGGGCGCCGGCGTCTTCCAGACCTCACCGTTTCGATCCGAACCACGAGCAAACGGCTTGGTCGTGCGCTCGTCCTGATCCGGCGTCTGCGTACCGCGCGCGAAGCGCGGCTGGCTGCCAGGACGTTCACTGCGAGCGGGCGAGCTCAGCGTGCGGTGCGCCGGCTCTGCGCCCATCGCCGTCCGCGCGCGCTCGACCGGTGCGCGGGTCACAGGAAACCGTCCAGCCGCGGACGAAGGGGTTGCCCGGACCGAGGCATCGACGATCTGCAGCCAGTCGGCGGCCGCCTGATCGGCGGGGTCGAGGCGAAGCGACTCGCGAAAGAAGATCGCGGCAGACTCGTTCTCGTCACGGCGCGCAGCGAGCTCGCCGAGCAAGCGGTACGCGAGACCGCACGTCGGATCGAGGCGGATGATGTCGCGGAGGTCCGCCTGGGCGTCGAGGTCGCGGCGGAGGCCGATGTGAGCGCGGGCTCGCATCTTCAGCAGCTCCACGCACTCGGGCTCGTCCTCCAGAGCGTCGGTACACACCGCAACCACCCCGGGGAAATGCCGAGCGTCGAACAGCTCCGACGCGGTCGCGATGACTCCTCGATCCACGAACCTCTATCGAGCAAGGGTCGGGCCACCCGTTCCCTGGGGTCAACCCGCTTGAATCACGTGGATTCCATCCGATCCCTAGCGGGGTCTGGAGGTCCGCGAGGCGGCCCAGGGTCCCCACTCCGAGCGGGGTCCAGGCCCGCGATCATGCGCGGTTTGCGCAACGCGGGCTGGGGGCTAGCCGACCCTGGCACCCATCGCGCGTGGCCGGCATACTCGGAGCGTGCGCTGGTCATGGATCCTCGTGATTTCGCTCGCCGCCTCGCGCGGCGCGGACGCGAGGCGGGCTCCAGCACCGCCCCCGGTCGCGAGCACTGACGGCGACTTCTGGCGCGACGTGGTCGAGCCCAACGCGGACGAGGTCCGCACGATCGTCAACGCCGCGCGCAACGCGATCCGGATCGCGGATGAAGCACTGCAGAGCGACTCCGAGTGGGCCGTCGATCAACGCATGCGCTACTTCGCAGACGCGTTCGGGATGCTCCGCTACGCGCGCAGACTCTCGCCCGAGAACACCGACGTCCTCGCGATGCTCGGCCGCTCCGCCGACGAGCTCGGCAAGACCAAGATCGCGATCGAGGCGCTCGAGGCCTGCATGCAGATCACGGGACCCGACAAGGCGAACCCCGAGGTCGTCGGCCGCCTCGGCTCGATCTACCTCCGGCTCGGTGATCGCAACACCGCGATCCGCTGGCTCCGCCTCGTCTCCGGCTCGCTCAAGCCCGAGTCCGCGCAGGGCTTCGTCCACCTCGCGAATGCTCTCGCCGCCCGCGGCGAAGTGACCGCCGCCGTCGACACACTCGTCAACGCCCTGCCTGCCCAGAACATGTCCTTCTTCTCGCAGGAGCTCACGCTAGCCGCGTTCACGCTCGCGATGATCTACGACCGCGACGAGCAGCGCAGCGCCGCGTTCGAGGTCCTCGATCGCATGAAGTCCGCGCTCCAGCACTCGTTCGGCACGCAGGTCCAGAACGTGATCGCGACGATGCGGTTCGCGCCGGCCGAGGATCAGCACTACTACCAGGGCCTCCTCTACGAGGCGATGGACCAGTACGCCGAGGCGCGCGCTTCCTTCGCCCTCTACGCCGCCTCCGGTGATACTCCGTGGCGAGCCCGCGCCCTCGAGCACGTCCGCGCGATCGACGCCCACCGCAAGAACCCGCCAAAGCCGCCCAAGGCTGCGACCCCGCCGCCGATCGTCATCCAGCCCCTCCACCCATGATCCGCTCCGTCCTCCTCTCGCTTTCGCTCACGCTCGCCGCGACCACCATCGCGCACGCGGACGTATGGCAGCGCGCGATCGACACCACCGACTCGACCAAGGATCGGTTCGAGGGCGCCATGCGCAACGGCGACGAGCTCGCCACGCGCGCGAACGCGAAGAGCCAGACGCGGGCCGTCGTCACCTCGCTCGTCGATCAGGCGATCCGCTCCTACCGCGAGGCCGCCGACATCGTCCCGACCAACGCCGAGCCCTACTTCCGGATCGCGTCCCTCCTCGAGAGCTTCTTCACCGACTGCGAGCCCCGCGGCCTCGGTGTCGTGCGCCCGCAGACCTGCATGGATCGCCGCACGATCAACATCACGCGCACCAAGGAGACCGTCGACGCGTGGGACGAGTTCGAGAAGCGCGCCCCGCTCGACCCGCGCCTCGGCGAGGCCCTGTTCAGCCGCGCGATCCTCCGCACCAAGCTCGTCGAGGCGACCACGAAGGACGTCAAGGTCCACCTCGCGGGCGCGATGAAGGACTACACCGCGATGCTCGATCGCTCCGACGGCCTGACGATGGTCTCGATGGAGCAGGTCTGGGGCAACCTCGCCGAGACGTACATGATGCTCGGCAAGCTCGAGGAGTCGATCGAGGCGTACTCCGTCGCGATCGAGCGCGGCGGCAACAGCTCGACGTTCTACGGCAAGGCCGTCGCCCTCGATCGCGACGAGCGCGAGGCCGAGGCCCTCGAGCTGATTCGCGTGCAGGGCGTTCGCGCGTTCCAGGAGTTCAAGCAGCAGTTCGAGCAGGGCGACGTGTTCTTCGTGCCGCGCGGCGAGGAGTTCTACTACTTCGCGCTCATCCACGAAGCGTTCGGCTACACCACCGAGGCGATCGCGAACTGGCGCCTGTTCATCAAGAGCGGCGCACACCCTCCGTACCAGCCGCGCGCGAAGGCGCACCTCGACGCCCTGCTGATCAAGCAGAGGGCGAACCCGCGCCAGGTGCCGCGCGCCGAGCTCAACGACTTCTTCCCTTGATAGGGCCCGGGCCGTGGTGCACCTACGATAAGGTCAGATTCCCGAGCTCTGGAGCCTGAGCGATGGACGGATGCCCGAGCGGATAGCGTGAATCCAGGCTGACACATCTTCTGCATGCGGCCAGCATTCTCGGCACACACCAAGGTACTCATCAACAGCTTCATACTCATTCAGTCCCAACAACGCATCAGCCAATGTGAGATCGGGCCCGAACAACTCACCAGCGGCAAAGCTAGCGCCGGTGCCAGATGCCTGACGGAGGTTAAAAACGGCGCCAACAACGTCGTTCCTGCTGAGAGCTAGATGGCCGACAGCGATATGCGCAAAGTGCCATGCATGCTTTTGTGACATCGAATCAGAACCACCCTTGGACAGTATAACTTTCGCGATACTCGCTGCTGCATCGAACTCGCCCGCTCGGCACGAAGCTTTCATAATCTCAACAAGAAGCAGATCGCTCTTCTGCGAAGAGTTCTCAGCATCGAAAGCAATTCGGTACTCTGCAAGTGATTCACGCGCCAGTTCAATTCTCTTCTTGGGACTAGACTCCTCATGCCAATCCATCCTGCGAGCCAGAGCTAGTGCCACATGCCACTCAATCGCTCCCGGTGCGATCGCCATACCCTTCCTCACGATAGTCTCCGCGATGGCACGATCTCTCACAAACAAGAACGTCACGGCATTACGAAGCACCGTTACGTCATCAGGACACTTACTCACCGCATCTAGCCACAGAGCCTTCGCTGCTTCGTAGTCGGCCGGCCAGTTCGAAAAATTTATGTGATTGCCGCCGAGAAATGGCTCATTTGGATAATTCTCAATCATCCACATGACATGGACATTCCAGCGCCGCTGGTTATCAGGAGAGCCCAACTGAGACCTGTAATTTCGAATCAGAACCATCCTGGAGTCTATGTCGTCAGGCTTTTGCTCGAGCAGCATCTCGAGTTCCGCGAACGACTCCTTACGTGTAGTCATGTCACTCTCGAATTAATGGCGATGACAAGGGCCCTACCCCACCGAGTGGACCTGGATCGAATGGAGGAGGACAGAAGAACGACATGGCCCCTGCGGTCGCCGCTTCCTGGGAAACACAGATTGCTTGAGTCAACGGATCAAGACCGCCACAGTACACTTGGATTCGTCGTTGGTAGACTGCAATGATA
>JANOPP010000743.1:0-3198 GCA_031421915.1 Myxococcales bacterium
TCGCCGAGATTCGCACCGCGATGAAGCAGACCCGCGCCACACCGCCGACCGAGCTCGCGGGGATCGCGATCGAGCAGGTCCTCGATCTGCTCCCCGGCGAGGGAGGTCTGCCACCGAGCGACGTGCTCGTGTTCAAGCTCACCGGCGGTCGCCGCGTCATCATGCGGCCGAGCGGGACCGAGCCCAAGCTCAAGAGCTACTACGAGGTTCGCGTCGAGGTGAAGCCCGGTGAGCCGATCGCCGAGGCACGTGCCCGCGGCCTCGCGGAGCTCGGGAAGCTACGCGACGCGCACCAGAAGCTGCTCGCCTAGCGACGGGACGACGCGCTAGCCCGGACGAGGAGCTCCAGGATCGGTCGGCGGACGCTGCTTCGGCACGACCGCCGGCAGCATCGAGAAGAACTTCTCCATCTGCTCGCGCTGGCGCGGCGGCATGTACTCGAAGTTGCGGCCGCGATCGATGATCTCCCAGAACTCCTTCGACTCGACGCGTCCGAGCTGCTCGCGGATCAGCTTGAGGCGTTCGCGATCCTCTCCGGCCATGTCCTCGGCGATCTTGCGCGCGCGTCCGTCGGCGCCGGCGGCGAGGTAATAACAGGCGAGCTTGATCTGCGCCTTGCGGATGCCCTGCAGGCCCGCTTCCTGGCGCTTGGCGCGCAGCGGCTGATCGAGCTCGAGAAACATCGCGAGCATCTGCTCGTCGAGGTCGGTGCCCGGACCGTGCTGGACAACCGTCGTGGTGATCGGCTTGTGCGAATGCGCGAACTCGCACAGCGCGGAGACGTCGTACGCGACGGTCTCGGTCACGAAGCCAAGCTGCATGTCGTAGCTCGTGCGCCCGTAGTAGATCATGTGGCGCACGCCGGCGATCGCGAGGTCCTCCGCGCTGCCGCGGATCATCGCCTCGACGAGCAGGCGGTACTGGTTGAGGACGTTGTACGCCGTGCGCACCGCGCGGGCGTTGAGGGCCGCGCGCAGGTAGCTGTTCATGAACCGGAACGCGAGCTCGACGACAGCGCGGTCACCGGCGGCGAGCGCGGCCTGCCCGACGTAGCGCGTGTCGATCGCGATCAGGTAGTTGATGTCGGGCATGTCGCCCTGCGCCTCGGCATAGATGCCGAGGTACTGGCGCAGCGCCTTCCACTCGAGCCAGGTGTGATCCGCCTCGAGCTCGCGCAGCGACTCGGGATCCATCGCGACGAAGTCCGGGTTGATCCGGATCCCGTCGCCGATCTTGAACCACTGCGGATCCGCGCGCCCCTTGACCGCGAGGTAGCCGATCACGAAGTCCTTGATCGCGTCGACGGAGCGGCTCGCGATGATCTTGTCCTTGCCAGAGATCGAGTTCGATGTGATGTCCGTCATCTCCTCGAGCGCGGCGATCGCGGGGGCCTGCCCCTGCTCGATCTCGGCGGCGTCGGTCGTCGTCGCGGCATCGATGAGATCGGACGCGGCCTCGGACTGGATCCGGGCGATCAGGTTGACCGGCTCGAGGAACCGGAACACGTACGCGAAGTACGGCAGCATGATCACGATGCCAAAGCCGGTCGCGGCCATCATCGCGAACACCGTGGCGCGCGGCACGAACTCCGAGTGCAGCGACAGGCTGAGGAACACGCCGACGACGCACGTGATCACGTAGTACGAGATCACGGCGACGTTGGTGCGATCGCGAAGGAACATCCGCGCGACGCCGGTGTAGCGATCCGACGTGAGCTGCACGAGGAGCGAGACGACCGTGATCACGATGCCGAGGATCGCGGCCGTCATCGTCGCGAGGCCGGAGAGAGCGTCGGAGATCAGCGACGGCTCGTAGCGCATCAGACGCCCGAGGCCACTCTCCGTCGGGTCGGGGGCGCCCCCCGTGTAGTAGTGGTCGATGAAGTAGAACAGGCCGAAGCCGAAGACCGCGATCCCGCCGAGGAGCGCGATCGGGACGAGCCAGAGCCGCAGCCCGCTGCGGTGCCCCGCACGTCGATCGCTGCGTGGATTCACGCGCGCGAGCCTACCTCAGGGCAGTAGGCCGGTGGGGATCGTGCCCGGCGTCGGTAGCGTGAACGTCGAGTCCCACGTCATCCCCGTGTTCTCGGACGTCTCGTCGTCGCCAGTGAGACCGTTACCTGCACCGCTCTGCATCTCGTAGCCGCTCTCGAGGGCGGTGCGCTTGGTCGAGCGCCCCGACGCGGGTGCCGTCGCCTGCGCGGCAAGCGTGCGCGCGTCGGTCTTGTAGGCGGTCGCGGTCACGTCTGCATCGGGGCCGTCGATCGTGACGCTGCTCTTGTCGACCAGCGTGTTGCTCGCGCTCGGCACGCCGGCGATCACGATGTCGACATCGCGCACGAGGTCGGTCGCGCCGTCCCAGCGGAACAGCACGACGAGCTCGCCGCCATTGGTCAGGCTCGCGACGCCGTTGCTCGCGACCTTGGTCATGGTTCCGCCGGTCAGCGCGAACGTCGGCGTGGCGCCGGGGTACGCGGTGGTGAAGTTGGCAGCGGTGTCGAGCGAGACCGTGATCACGCCCTTGCCGGGAATCGAGGCGCCTGCCGGGAACTTCGCGATGAAGTCGGCCGTGTCGAGGACCGGCGCGCCGCCCGGGATCCGGAAGTAGAGGCCGGCGTCGGACAGGTAGAAGGTCGAGAGGTCGACGGCCGTGGCGTTCGGGTTCGCGATCTCGATGAACTCGCCGTTCGACGGGGCGAGGACGACCTCGGTGAGGAGGAGGGGGACCGCGGCTGCCATCGGCGGTGCGTCGATCGTCTGGCCGGGGGCATCGATGCCCTGGCCACCGCCGGGAGCGTCGCTCTGCCCGGGTGGGGCGTCCACGGTGCCGTCGGGCTCGTCCTGGACCATGACGCCACGGGCACATCCGGTCGCGAGCAGGAGTGCGAGGACGGGGCGGGACTGCACGGCCTGGTTCGTACCAATGCCCCCCCGTTCAGCCAAGTACAATCCGGTGACAAGCCCTCTACGAAACGGAGGAGCCTCTTCCCCTTGGGCCCGGGGCCGGGAATGAATCCCCGCCCTTCACCTCGGGCCGGGGCCGGGAATGAATCCCCGCCCCTTCACCTTGGGCCCGGGCCGTAGGTTTTGTATGGTTGCCGCCTCTTAACCAAGGAGACGCCGTGGCTGAAGTTACCCTCGAAGAGCGTGGCAGAGCACTGGAGGATCAGTTCTTCGAGAAGGAGAACGCCCAGAAGCT